>JBEBGK010000770.1:0-2549 GCA_040081515.1 Chthoniobacteraceae bacterium | reverse complement strand
GACGCCGAGGGGACGGGGGACGGGGGCTTGGTTCAGCTTTCTCATGAGGGGTTTGGGCTTTATAATTCCTATACGTTGCACAACTGGGTCGCAATGTCCAATCGCTCCTAGCAGAATTCCTTTCAGGAAAGCAACGACTGTTGCTGAAAAAATCCACCTTCGCGCGATGTGCTTGGAAACGAGGTCTCGCCATCGGGCCGACGGGTGTCATGATTCAGACGTTGCGAGCAAGCCGTCTTCCAGCCACCATGCGATCTCCTTCACCGAAATGCCTCGCCGCTTCAATCCAGACGAACCGGAACTGATGGATCGGCCCCAAGCCGACTCGGAGGAACTTGAGCGGGATCTTGAAAACCTGATCAGCCTGAACCGTTGGTTCGGGAGCCACCGGTTGCTGCGGCACTTTCTGCGCCGCTGGTGGCGAAGGGACGATTCCTATCGCGTCCTGGATCTTTGCACCGGTGCCGGGGATCTTCCCCGCATCATGGTGGACTTCGCCCGCGCCCGGGGAATTCAAGTCCGGATCATCGCCTTGGACGCGAATCCCGCGACGCTCGAGATCGCGCGCAGCCGCAGCCCGGGCTACGACGAGATCAATTTTGTGGAGGGGAATGCGCTGACTTACGGATCGCCCGGCGAATTCGACCTCGTCCACAGCGCACTGGCGCTCCACCATTTCAGCGAAGCGGATGCCTCCCGTCTGCTCCAACGGGCCGCACTCCTCGCGAAACGCTGGGTCCTCGTCTCCGACCTCGAACGCTCCCCCGTCACGACGGCGGCAATCTGGCTCCTGACCGAATTCATCTACCGCGATCGCATGACCCGGCACGACGCGCGGGTCTCCGCGCAGCGGGCGTTTTCGTTTCAGGAATTCCGGGCGCTGGCCAGTGATGCCGGATGGTTGGGGTTTGGCCGGGGCAGATTTCTCTTTTCCAGGCAGGCGCTTTGGCTGGAACGAGGCGCGGAGGCTCCGGAAGAGGACTTGCAGGCGGAGCCCTGCATGGGATAGACATCCGTGACTGGCTTCAACAGAACGCCCGCAAAAAAGAAGAAAAGAAAAATGCTTGCGCGTTCAGAAGACGGCTGTATGCATGTAAACACATTGTAACTGCAGCCATGCTTACCCCTCACCCCAGTTCCCGGCATGGAAAGTCCCGCGGATTCAGCCTGATCGAGGTCGCCATCGCGGTGAGCATCCTCGCTGTCGCGCTGGTCGCCTTGCTAGGACTCTTCCCGGCGGGAATGACCAATTTCCGAACCGCCATGGATACCTCCGTGACCGCCCAGATTGCACAGCGCATCCTCCACGACATGGAGCAGGCCGAGTTTTCCGAGGTGGTGGACCTTATCAATCTCCCCTCGGACGCGACCAGCTATTGCACGCCGCACTTCAGCTTCCGTGCCCCGACGGTGAGAGCGCCACGGCTTCGATACTTCGACGAACAGGGCAAGGAAGTCATCACTCAGGCCGAGAAACCGAACGAGGCGGAGAAGCAAGTGATCGTTTACCACGTCAATACCCGCATCATCCCGCGCGCCGAACTCCCCACCATCGGCGAAACAGCGTCACAGGTTGCGCAGGTCACCATTCAAGTCGCCCGGAATCCGGGCAACAGGGACATCCCGATTAACGTCGGCTCCGACAAGGATCCTAATGTCCCAAACAGGAACCTTTTCAAGTCAACCACAGGCATAACCATCTACACCTTCTCCGCACTCATCGGGAAGAACGAAGGAAAATGAAATTCTCCCCAAGAACCGCAGGATTCACGCTCATCGAGGTCATTGTCGCGTCGGGCATCGTGGTCGTCATCATGGGGGTCCTCATTTCGATGACCGACCAGACGCAGCGCCTGATGCGATCCACATCGGCAAAAGTCGAACAGTTTCAGGAAGCCCGCGTCGCCTTCGAATCGATGACCCGCCGGCTCGCGCAGGCCAGCTTGAACACTTACTGGGATTACAAGTACGACAAGAATGGCCGACTGGCGAGCTATCAACGCTCTGCGGAATTGCGCTTTATATCCGGCACCACTACGTCCCTGATCAAAGGCGCTGGCGCCAGCGGCCCGATAAGACCAGGGCACAGCGTCTTTTTCCATGCGCCGAATGGATTTGTGGACGACCGCCACGTCTTTGGACACTTGGATCACCTGATCAATTTGTGGGGATACTTCGTCGAAGTGAAAACCGACGAAGATGCTGTGCCCGATTTTCTGGTGGGAAAGATCCCCGCCAGAAAGCGCTATCGCTTGATGGAGCTGATGCAGCCCTCCGAAGAACTGAAAACCTATCAATACCAACAAGCCATAGGTCCTGACTATTCGAAAGGAGCAGCTTGGTTCGCTCCACTCGTGACCGGCACAACCCGACCCGTACGAGTGCTTGCCGAGAATGTCGTGGCGCTCTTCGTTCTGCCGCGCCTTTCCCGTGCCGACGAGCAACTCTGGATGAAGCTGAACAACACCAAGACCCTGCCGCAGCTCGCAAAAACCCCATTCTACATTTACGACACCACCGACGATAGCGTAATTGATCCGATCCTCAAT
>JBEBGK010000064.1:0-9804 GCA_040081515.1 Chthoniobacteraceae bacterium | reverse complement strand
CTGTCGTGGTGCGGCCGGCGTCCCCGCCTGCCGATCGAGCGGAGGGATTCGCAAACCGTACATGGCCGGGCGGGGACGCCCATCCCACTCCGACAGGCGGGCTGCCTGTCCCACTCCACCATGCTGACGCTCCTCGGTCTCGGACTTCTCATCGCCGTCGCATACTTCAGCCTCACGTGGGCCCTCAGCGTGCGCGTGAAAAACTACGGCTTCCTCGACGTCGCATGGTCCTATGGCGTGGCCATTCTTGCGCCGTTCTACGCACTGAATTCCCCCGGTGCCGCCGCACACAAATGGCCCGTCGTGATCGTTGGCGCGCTGTGGAGCCTTCGCCTCGGCACCTACATCCTGCTCCGCGTGCTGCGGCATCATCCGGCGGAGGACGTGCGCTACGAGACGCTCCGCAAACGCTGGCCTGGCACAGGCATGTTCTACGTCTTCTTCCAGATGCAGGCCGTGCTCGTCGCGATCTTCTCGCTGCCGTTCTTATTCGTCTGCTTCAACCCCGCCGAGACGATGAGTCCGCTCGAAATCGCCGGCCTCGCGCTGGCCATCCTCTCACTCGCCGGCGAGGCGCTCGCCGACCGGCAGCTCAAGCAATTCAAGGCCGACCCCGCGAATCGCGGCAAAGTCTGCCAGGCCGGCCTGTGGCACTACTCGCGGCATCCCAATTACTTTTTCGAATCGCTCATCTGGTGGGCATTCTTCCTCGTCGCGCTCGGTTCCCCCTACGGATGGATCACCATCGTCTGCCCGCTCCTCATGCTCTGGTTCCTCTGGAAAGTGACCGGCATCGCGCTCACCGAGGAACACTCGGTGCGCAGCAAAGGCGACGCCTACCGCGAATACCAGCGCACCACGAGCGCCTTCGTCCCGTGGTTCCGGAAAAGCGCGTGATCGGCTCGAGTCCCACCTCCGCACCTGGACCGTGAACCTCTCCCTCTTATTCTTATTCGTAATCTTAATCTTACTCCTCCCCATGCTCCCCGCGCCCGCCACTCCGCACCCGAATCAGATTAAGAGTAGGATTAAGAATAAGATTAAGACGCAGCAGGTGCGCTGCCCGGACATCGAAGGCCCGACTCACTCATGATCTCAATCGACGATCTCCTCGAAAAGGACCTCATCCCCGACCCGCTCATCCGCATCGGAATCCGCCGCCTGCTCGCGGGCACACTGCGCGAGCACCGGCGGCCCGGCGTCGAGGAACAGCGCACCGCGCTCCTCGCGCACATCGCCGGACTGAAACAAAGCCCCATCGCGATCCAGACCCGCGACGCCAACGAGCAGCACTACGAAGTCCCCACGCTCTTCTACCAGCTCTGCCTCGGCAAACGGCTCAAGTACAGCTCCGGCCTGTGGACCGCCGATGTCACCACACTCGATCAGTCCGAGGAAAAAATGCTCGCCCTTACCTGCGAGCGCGCCGAACTCGCCGACGGACAGCGCATCCTCGAACTCGGCTGCGGCTGGGGCTCGCTCTCGCTCTGGATGGCCAAAAAATACCCCGGCTCGCAAATCACCGCCGTCTCCAACTCCCGCACGCAGAAGGAACACATCGACGCCGAGGCCGCAAAACGCGGTTTCAAGAACCTCACCATCCTCACGCGCGACATGAACGTCTTCGACATCGAGTCGCAATTCGACCGCGTCGTGAGCGTCGAGATGTTCGAGCACATGAAAAACTACCAGGCGCTGCTCGCGAAGATCGCCCGGTGGCTCGTCCCCGGCGGCAAGCTCTTCGTCCACATCTTCACGCACCGCCGCTACGCCTACCACTACGAGGACAAAGGCCCGTCCGACTGGATGACCCGCTATTTTTTCGCCGGCGGCCAGATGCCCTCCGACGACCTGCTCCTCTACTTCCAGGACGACGTCCGCATCGAGCATCACTGGTGCGTGAGCGGCACCCACTACCAGAAAACCGCCGAAGCCTGGCTCGCCAACATGGACGCCCACCGCGCCGAAATCCTCCCGCTCTTCGAGCAAACCTACGGTGCCGAAAACACGAAACGCTGGTGGACCTACTGGCGCGTCTTCTACCTCGCCTGCGCCGAACTCTGGGGCTACCGCCACGGCAACGAGTGGCACGTCTCCCACTACCGCTTCCGCCGGCCTTAGCTGTCGCTGCCAGAAACTCGCCCGCCTGTGGCGGTCATGCGCCGGCGGCGGAAACCCGTTCTTGCCGGGGAAGGGCATGAACGCTAGGGTCATGCTTGGTTTTCCAGCAAAGCAATGAGCACATCCACCAAACCCGCAACACAGGCCCCTTCCAGCAAGGGCGAACTCGGCCCAACCATGCTTGGAGCGGACATCCTCGTCCAAGCCCTGGAGCGGGAGGGCGTGACGACGATTTTCGCGTATCCCGGCGGGGCGTCGATGGCGATGCACCAGGCGCTCACGCGCTCGAAGAAGATTCGCACGATTCTCCCGCGGCATGAGCAGGGCGGGGTGTTCGCCGCGCAGGGCTATGCGCGTGCGCTGGGCAAGGCGGGCGTGGTGATGGCGACTTCCGGCCCCGGGGCGATGAATCTGGTGACGGGGATCGCGGATGCCTTTCTCGACTCGACGCCGCTGGTGGCGATCACCGGGCAGGTGCCGCAGCACATGATCGGCAAGGGCGCGTTCCAGGAGACGGATGTCTTCGGAGTGACGGCGCAGATCGTGAAGCACAATTATCTCGTGACGGACATCCACGATCTGCCGCGGATCGTGAAGGAGGCTTTCCATATCGCGCAGACGGGGCGTCCCGGGCCGGTGCTGATCGACATTCCGAAGAATATCCAGATGGGCAGCGCCCAGCCCGTGTGGCCGACCGAGGTGAATCTCCGCGGCTACAAGCCCGACGTCCGTGTGGGCGACGCGGAGCTGAACGAACTCATCGGCCTGATCCGGCAGTCGAAGAAGCCGATGCTTTACGTCGGCGGCGGCATTATCAGCGGCGAGGCGCATGCGGAACTGCTGGAGTTTGCCGAGCGCACGCAGATTCCCGTGACGACCACGCTGATGGGCGTGAGCTGCTTCCCGGAGACGCATCCGCTTTCGCTGAAGTGGCTCGGCATGCACGGCACCGTTTACGCAAACAACGCGGCGAACGAGGCGGACCTGCTGCTCGCATTTGGCGTGCGTTTCGACGACCGCGTGACGGGGAAACTGGAGGCGTTTTGCGAGCACGGCACGATCGTGCATCTCGAAATCGACAACTCCGAGATCAACAAGAACAAGGTGGTGAAGCTGCCGATGCTCGGCGACGTGAAGGACGCGCTCACCCGTGCGAACGTGCTGCTCGCGAAAGCCGGCTACGATCGCAAGAAGGCGGGCGACTACTCGCTCTACGCTCCATGGCGCGCGCAGATCATGGAGTGGAAAAAGGCGTTTCCCTTCTACTACGAGGACACGGAGGACGCCATCCAGCCGCAGTATGTCATCGAGCAACTTTACAAGATGACGAAGGGCGAGGCGATCATCACGACCGGTGTGGGGCAGCACCAGATGTGGGCGGCGCAGTTCTATCACTTCGACGAACCGCGCACGCTCATCAGCAGCCTCGGGCTTGGCTCGATGGGCTACGGCTATCCGAGCGCCATCGGTGCAAAGGTCGCGCGGCCGGACAAGGAGGTCATCGACATCGACGGCGATGGTTCCTTTGTCATGAACATCCAGGAACTCGCCTGCGCGAAGGTCGAGAACATCGCTGCGAAGGCGCTCGTGCTGAATAATCTCCACCTCGGCATGGTCGTGCAGTGGGAGGATCGCTTCTTCAAATCCAACCGCGGCCACACGTTTCTCGGTCTCTTCCAGGACGGGAAGCAGGAGGTGCCGGATATGAACACGATCTATCCCGACTTTCAGAAGATCTGCGAAGGCTTCGGCATCCCGAGCAAGCGTGTGTCGCACAAGAAGGACCTCGCCGCCGCGCTGGAATGGTTCCTCGCCCAGAAGACCGCGTGCCTGCTGGAAGTGATGGTGCCCTACTCGGAGCACGTGCTGCCGATGATTCCAGCCGGCCAGACATATAAGGACACGATTTACAAAGACGACGCGAAGCGGACGACATTGACGCCCGGCTCTGGCCTCTGAAGGATTCCTGCCAGTAAAAACCGACAGCCACCGCCGGCCCCCTGTTGCCGGCGGTGGCTGTTGTGTTTCTTGGCCGGACGATGTGGCGTGGACCGGTGGCACTGAGACAGGGTCCGGCTCGCCGCCGCAGCTTCAGCGCGTCATCACAAGCACGATCGCGCTCAACACCAGCGCCGCGCCGGCGAGGCGCCATGCCAGCGTGCGCGCCCCGAGGTCTTGCTCGCGATTCGCGAACCAGTGCCCGGCCAGCCACACGAGCAAGACGCTCAGCAGTCCGCGCGAGGAATAGATCACGTTGGCGGCGGCCGCCTTTCCCCACACGGCGAGCGTGCTTACGAAGAGAATCGATTGCAGCCCGAGGAGCACGCTGCCGCCGAGCAGCCATTTCCACGCCTCCCGGGGAAGCGCGGAGAGCGGTGCGCGGAATTTTCCGATCAGGACGAGGGAAAGCAGCGCATTCATCATGAATACAATCGGCAGCAGCCGTCCGACGCCCCACGACGGGCCCCATCGTTGCACGAGCACGTCGAACATCGCAAAGTTCACCGCCGCGAATCCCGCGGCGAGGAGCGTGATGCCGATGTCGTGCGGACGCCGCCCGCCGTGTTTCCGGTTCAGCAACACGATGCCCGCGACGCAAAGCAGCGCCGCGATCCACAGCCGTGAATCCACAGAGTCGCGCGTGAACAGCGGCGTGAAGAAAGCGACGGCGACCACCTTCAGCCCCAGCACCGGCACCGCCACGGACACGTCGCCCTTTTCCAACGCGACAAACTGGGCGAGCAACCCTGCGAACAAGCAAAGCGCGACACACGCCGGCTGCCACAGCAGCGCCAGTCGCACCGGCGGCCCGCCGAAGCCGAGCAGCCCGCAATACATCACACCACTCACCACGTTGCAGATAAACGCCGTCCGCCAAAGCCCCGCACCCAGCTCCGAGGACCGCTTCAATAGCAGCGCGCTGATGGTGAAAAGCAGCGCCGCCAGCAACGGGAGGACGACGACGGCGGAAGAAGCGGGCACCCGCCGTTCATCTCAGAGCCCGGCGTGGCGTCGATGGAAAAGCGGCGACCACCGTCCGCGTAATTGGTCCGCTGTCTTGACGGGACATGTGGCAGACGGCCACAAATCGGCCGCGCTCAGCGCGAATCTCTCGCTAGAGCCTATTACGCACATTGCTTGAAGAGCGAAGAGAGCATCAAGGTGAGATAGGCGAGCCAATGGAGACCGGCGAAGGTTTGAGGGAGGCGCTCGTAGTCCCGCGCCAGACGTCGGAAGCGGGCGGCCCAGGCGAAGGAGCGTTCGACGACCCAACGTTTGGGCAGGAGCACGAAGCCGCGCTTGGCTTCAGCGAGTTTGACGACCACCAACTCGATGCCACGCTGCGCTGCTTGTTCCTTGGGAGTCTCGCCCGTGTAGCCTTGGTCGGCGTAGAAGATTTCCACCATATCGCCCGTGGCCGCCTGGACATCCCTGGCCAGTTCGCCCACGTGATCGCGCTCGCTTTGATTGGCGGGCGTGACTTTGAGCGCCAGCAGATGACCCAGGGTATCCACTGCGGCGTGCACCTTGGAGCCTTTGCGCCGCTTGTATCCATCGTAGCCGGCGCGCCCTCCGCTCTCCGGGGTCGACTGCACCGTGCGCCCATCGATGATCGCCGCCGAAGGCTGCACCGCACGCTCGGCCAGAAGCCGCAACATCTTGCGCAGGTCGTGCGCGATGGCTTCAAAGACTCCGGCGGCAATCCTGCGCTGCGCCTGGTCGTAGACCGCATGCCAGGGCGGCAGATCATTGGGAATCAGCCGCCAGGGACAGCCCGCGCGCACCATGTAACGCAGGGCATCGAAAACTTTTCGCAAGGGATGATCTCGCTGCGGGGCATCCTCTCTCATCAAGGTCAGGTAGGGCGCGCAAAACGCCCATTCTTCATCGCTGCAATCGCTTTGGTAACCAGTCTTGTGCGAGGTCTTTTTCTTCGGCATCCCAAGCGTGATGCAGAGAAGCTTTTATCTAGTACAGCTCTATCTTCAATAAAGTGCGTAACAGGCTCTAGCCCCCACTCCGAACCCAAGCATGCCAAAATTACTCCGCCGCTTGTTCTGTTCCGTCGCGCTCATCGTGTCCTGCGGTCCTCTCGTGGGGCAGTCCGGTGACAAACCGCAATGGCTGACCTATCCCGGCGGTGAAGGCCCCGGCAAAGGGAAGCGCATCGTGCTGATCGCCGCGGATCAGGAATACCGCAGCGAACAATCGATGCCCATGATGGCGAAGATTCTCAGCACGCATCACGGCTTCGATTGCACGGTGCTCTTTGCGGTCAACGACAAGGGTGCGGTCGATCCGACGATGCCCGTTTATCCCGAGAAGGGTAAGGAGAGCGAATTCAAGCAGCACCACATCCCCGGCCTCGAACATCTCGCGTCCGCCGACCTCGTCATCTTTTTCGCGCGGCTGCTCACGCTCCCGATGTCGGAGCGCGAGTTGATCGTGAAGTATATCGACTCCGGAAAACCGATCATCGCATTGCGCACGGCGAACCACGGTTTTGACGCGCCGCTGCCCTACAAGATCAACGGCAAGCAGGTGCGCTGGGGCGAGGAAGTGCTCGGCGGGTCGTTCATGGGGCAACACGGTCGCTGGCACGCAGACTCCACGCGCGGCATGATCGTCCCGGAGCAAAGTGACCATCCGATCCTCGCTGGCGTGAGCGACATCTGGGGCAACTCGGACGTTTACCGGACTTACAAAGAGGGAACGAGTCTTCAGGCAGGCTGCACCGCGCTCGTCTGGGAGCAACCGCTCATGGGTCGGAAGCGCGACGATCCGCCGAACCCGAAATTGGAGCCCCTGCCGGTCGCGTAGTTCAAGAACTGGCAGACGAGCGAGGGAAAAAGTGCCCGCGTATTTCAATCCACGATGGGCAGCGGCAATGATCTGGAAAACCCCGGCCTGCGACGGCTGATCATCAACGCCGCGTATTGGGGGATGGGCATGGAATCCGCCATCGCCCCGACCCGCAGCGTGGAAATCGTCGGCACCTACCGGCCGCTCGAAAGCGGATTCAACTACAAGCAACTGGGCGTAATTCCGAAACCCGTTTCAGCGTACCGATAGGGTTCATTGGCACGCGGAAATGAAGCTGTAGCAGGGCGCGAAAGCGACGCGCCCGCCTCCAACTCGTTGCTCCCGCGATCGAAGATTCGGCACTTTGCAGCTTTGCGATCTGTCATGACAACAATCTGCCGCGCGAGCTGGCAGATGTTTGCTCACGCGACACAGCGTTGCAGGATGGAGGAGATGACGAACACCCCTTTCGCCCTCGTCATGCCCATTGCGTCTGCGTCATTGCGCGCGGTGGAATTTGTCTGCAAATCACAGAGCACACCGGGTTGTTCTCCGACCCAGAGAGCGCGATAAACCCGGGCCCCTCCACTCAACCCATCATCATGAAATCATACTGCCTCCCAATCCTCGCATGCGCGCTCGGCCTTCTGACTGCATGCGACAAACAAGCCGATACCACCAAGCAAACCGACACGAAGCCTGCGACGAAAGGCACCATCGGCGTCTCGCTGCTCACGCTCGACAATCCCTTTTTCAAAGTCATCGGTGACAACATCACCGCCGAGGGCAAGAAGCGCGGCTACGAGGCGATCGTCGTGAGCGGCGACAAGGACGTGGCGAAGCAGGGCAACCAGATCAAGGACTTCATCGTGAAGAAGGTCAGCGCCATCGTGCTGAGTCCGTGCGATTCGAAGTCGATCATCCCGGTAATCCAGGAAGCGAATGCGGCGGGCATCCCGGTGTTCACCGTGGACATCCCGTGCAACGAGCCGAGCGTGAAAATCGTGACGCAGATCGCGACCGACAACTACGGCGGTGGCAAGGAAGGCGCGCAGGCGATGATCGAGGCGCTGGGCGAAGCGGGCGGCAAGATTGCCGTGCTGCATTTCAAGCAGGCCGAGTCATGCCAGCTTCGCGTGAAGGGTTTTCGCGAGGTGATCGACGCGCACAATGCGAGCGGCAAGGCGAAGATCGACATCGTCACCGAGTTGGAGAGCGGCGGCGCGAAGGACGTGGGATTCAAGGCGGCCGAAGACGCGTTGCAGGCGCACTCGGATTTGCGCGGCATTTTCGCCATCAACGATCCCGCGGCGCTCGGAGCGCGCGCTGCGCTGGAGAAGGCGGGGAAGGCCCAGCAGGTGATCATCGTCGGCTTCGACGGTCAGCCCGAGGGCAAGCAGGCGATCAAGGACGGGAAGATCTACGCCGACCCGATTCAGTTCCCGGACAAGATGGGCGTGCAGATCGTGGATGCGATCATTCGCCACTCGAAGGGCGAGACGCTGCCGCCGCAGATGCTAATTCCCACGAGCCTCTACCGAAAGGCCGACGCGATGAAGGATCCGGAACTCAAATGAACGGAGTGAGGGAGTGATGGAGCAGTGGAGTCTTGGCTCCCCTCATCACTCCATTACTCCAAATCTCCACCACTCCATGGCATCACAGAACTTCCTCCACGAACTCACCGGCTCGATGTCGCAAGGCGCGGCGGGCAATCCCACCCTCGCGATGATCGAGGCTGCGTTTGCGCACCACGGCCTGCACTGGCGTTACATCAATATGGAAGTCGCGCCCGAGGACCTTGGCGCCGCCGTGCGCGGGGCGAAGGCGATGGGCTTTCGCGGCTTCAATTGCAGCCTGCCGCACAAAGTCACTGTGATCCCGCATCTTGACGGTCTCGGCGAATCCGCGTCGGTGATGGGCGCGGTGAATTGCGTGGTGCGCCGCGGTGAGAAGTTCATCGGCGAGAATACCGACGGGAAGGGCTTCCTGAAATCGCTGGAGTCCGCGATCGATCCGAAAGGGAAATCCGTCGTGCTCTTCGGCGCGGGCGGCGCGGCGCGCGCGATCGCGGTGGAACTCGGCCTCGCGGGGACCAAACGAATCACCATCGTGAACCGATCCGAACCGCGCGGTGCGGAACTCGTCGGTCTGCTGCGCGACAAGCTGAAGCTCGATGCCGCGCTCGTCGTGTGGAGCGGCGACTACGCGGTGCCCGCAGGCACGGACATCGTGATCAACGGCACATCGATCGGCCTCTACGCGCCGGAAGCGCGGCTCGCGCTCGACCTGAATTCGCTCAAGCCCGGAATGGTCGTGGCCGACGTGGTCTTCAGCCCGGTCCGCACGCGTTTCCTCGACGATGCCGCCGCGCGCGGATGCCGCGCCATCGACGGACTCGGCATGCTCGTGAACCAGGGCATCGTCGGCGTGCAATACTGGACCGGCATCACGCCCGATGCGGAGGTGATGCGCCGCGCGCTCGAATCCGCGATGGGAGTATGACCGCCGCCGCACCGCTGAAAACGCTTTTCGCAGTTCTTCGCAAACGACCCGAAATATCATCCTGTCTTCCAAAACAACCGAAACAAGAAAACTATACTTGCCTTATTGTGCTCATTTTGGACATTTAATCCATGCTTGCGCCTGATTCCGAGCTGATCGCCATCCTCCGCGACATGAACCCATGGTGGCGAGGAGAGCGCGTGGCAGACTTGCCGGCGTGGCGGCGGGCGGCGTTTGCGGAGCTGGATTTGTGGTTGCGCGAGCCGCCGGCTCCGCGTGCGGTGCTGCTCAGCGGGGCGCGGCAGATCGGGAAGACGACACTTTTCCTCCAGGGCATCGAGGCGCTGATCGCCAGCGGAGTGAACGCGCGCAATG
>JBEBGK010000769.1:0-2553 GCA_040081515.1 Chthoniobacteraceae bacterium | reverse complement strand
ACGCGCCGGTAGATCACTAGCAGATCGCCGCACCGACATTGCGGAGGCAGGCGGGGCAGAACCGCCCCGGCGCACCACTTCATCACGCTCCCGTAGCTCAATGTATAGAGCACCGCGCTTCGAACGCGGAGGTTGCAGGCGAAATTCCTGCCGGGAGCGCCACTTTTTCCCGGCGTAGCCCAACAGCAGAGGCACTCCGCTCAGAACGGAGCCAGTGCGGGTGCAAATCCTGCCGCCGGGACCATTTTGCGGCTCCCGCCGCTGTGCAGTTACCGCTCCGCGTTGGGAGGTAGCCGCTTCCGCGCGGTGCATTCGCTCCCGTAGCCCAATGCAGAGGCAGCGGACTTAAACCCCGCCCAGTGTCGGTGCGAATCCGACCGGGAGCATTTTCTTTCCGCCCACGTAGCCCAACAGAAGAGGCACCGACTTCAAATCTCGGACAGTGCGAGTGCGACTCTCGCCGTGGGCACCACGGAACGTGAACCGGACAAGCGAGCCGGGACTCTTTGCTAAAGAGATCGTCGCGCACTTCGCGTGATGGGGAGCATGCCCTCCGCGTTCCGCCATTTTCGCAACAGTCTTCATCTGCCTCCCGTAGTGTAAAGCAGCACGAACGGCTTATACCCGTTGAGCCCTAGATGTGGGCGCAGTCCAGGTGCGAGTCCTGGCGGGAGGATTTCTTTTGCCCGTGAATGCAAAGAGTCGAGCGTCTCGTCTTTCAAGCGAGTCCTAGCCGGTGCGAGTCCGACCACGGGTGCCATTTCACACACACGGTCGCGTAGCCCAATCAGCAGAGGCACGGCGTCGAGAACGCCGCCAGTGAGAGTGCGAATCTCTCCGCGACTACCATTTCGAACCCGAAGCTTTGATAGCGAAGCCGCCGCCTTTTAAGCGGCTCAGGTGGGTGCAAGTCCCAACGGGTTCATTTTCTTTCCGCCGGATTCGTCATCCGCAGCCGCACGGCATCGCCGCACGCGGTTCTGCACATCGGCTCACCGGCGGCTCCACCAGGTAATCGGCTCATCACCGAATGATAGCGGGTTCGACTCCCGCAAACCGATCCACGGCGGTGACCCGCACGCAAGTGCAGCCGCGACGCAACTCTGGGCAGCCGGCGAAAAGCCACGCTGCCCGCTGCCGAGCGGTAGTCGCCGCCGTGGATCGCAAACTTTCAATCACAACCAACACACACCATGACCACCGAACTACAGACACTCATTCTCATCCTCGCGGTCGCCGGCTTCATCGTGGCGAACTTCGCCCGCGCGCGCTACCGCCACGAGTTCATCGTGACCGACGGCTTCGCGGGCCTGCTCTATCACGAAGGCAAACTCGTCGAGACACTCGCTGCGGGCCGCCACGTCCGATGGGGCAAAAACTACCGCCTCGCGTTCGCCGACACGCGCAAGACACTCCTCCAGGTCGCCGGCCAGGAGGTACTCAGCGCCGACAACGTCGGCGTGAAACTCAGCATCGTGCACACGACGCAAATCGTGGATGCCGCAAAGAGCGTGCAAGCCGCGGACAACCACGCGACGCACATCTACAGCGCAACGCAGACGGCCGTCCGCACCGTCGTCGCCGGCGTGACGATGGACGCCCTTCTCACGCAGCGTGTCTCCATCGGCGCGCAACTCCGCGAACTCATCGCACCGCAGGCCGAAGCCGTCGGCGTGCAAATCCACGCCGTCGAAGTCCGCGACGTGATGCTGCCGGGCGAACTGCGCAAGGCCTTCAGCGAAGTGCTCAAGGCCAAGCAGGACGGCCTGGCCGCGCTCGAACGCGCCCGCGGCGAATCCGCCGCACTGCGCAACCTCGCGAACGCCGCGCGCCTCATCGAAGGCCAGCCGGCGCTCACGACACTCCGCTTCCTGCAAACGCTCGAAGCATCCAAAACAGGCCAGACCTTCGTGATGAACGACCTCTCGGCCCTGCTCCCGGCACTCAACTCGCGTGGCGCCAAGCCGTCCGCGACTGAGCCGGGAGAAACGTAACCAACAACTGTCAGGGGGGAAACAAAGCCCCGGCGGGGATTCGTCTCCGTCGGGGTGATTCCGCCTCACACGAAGCAAACCATCCATCAACCAAGAAAGGAGGTTCCCATGCACGGGAACGAAGTCTTCCAGCGCGTCCGCCACGCGCTCGCCGGGGTCGAATCCGAGCGGAACGTGCGCGTGCTTTTCGCGTGCGAAAGCGGCAGCCGCGCTTGGGGTTTTGCCTCGCGCGACAGCGACTACGACGTGCGCTTCCTCTACGTCCACCGGCGCGACTGGTATCTCTCGATCGAGGACCGGCGCGACGTCATTGAACAGCCGATCGCCGATGATCTCGATGTGAGCGGCTGGGAGCTGCGCAAGGCGCTACGTCTGCTCCGCAAGAGCAACCCGCCGCTGCTCGAATGGCTGAAGTCGCCGGTCGTGTATCGTCACGATCCGGTCTTCTCGGTCGAGTTCGGCGCGCTTGCGGCGGAATTCTATTCGCCAAGGCGCTGCTTCGCGCACTACCTGCACATGGCCTTCGGCAACTGGCGCGACTACCTACGCGGTCGTGAGG
>JBEBGK010000768.1:0-2556 GCA_040081515.1 Chthoniobacteraceae bacterium | reverse complement strand
TTCTCTACGTGCCGCACAACACGCCGCACATCCCGTTCAAGGCGAAGCCGGAACTCATCGCGAAGAACAAGGATGCGTGGCATCCGGAATACGCGGGCGTCGTCGAGAGCATGGATGATTGCGTCGGCCGCCTGATGGCGAAGGTGGACGCGCTCGGCCTCGCGGAGCGGACCATCTTCATCTTCGCGAGCGACAACGGCGGGCTGCACGTGCTCGAGTTTCCCGGCACGCCCGCGACGCACCACTCGCCGTTCCGCGCGGGGAAGGGGTATCTCTACGAGGGCGGCATCCGCGATCCGCTCATCGTGCGCTGGCCGGGAAAAGTGAAGGCCGGCGCCGTGCGTGACACGCCGGTCGTGTTCACCGACCTGGTGCCGACGCTCATGGAAGCCGCGGGCCTCACGCCCGCGAAAACGACAGGCCCGCTCGATGGCGTGAGCATCATGCCGCTGCTCACCGGCGGGAAGCTCCCGCCGCGCACGTTGTTCTGGCACTACCCGAACTACAGCAACCAGGGCGGCCGGCCCGCGAGCGCGCTCCGCGACGGGAAATGGAAGCTGGTGGAGCAACTCGAGGACGGAAGCGTGGAATTGTACGACCTCGGGAATGACATGGGAGAGACCACGGACATCGCGTCCCTCGAGCCAGCCAAGGTTGCGGAACTGCGCGCGAAACTCGCGGAGTGGCGCACGGGCATCGGCGCGCAGGAATGCCGGCCGAATCCGGACTTCGACGCGGCATTGCACGCGGCCCTGTACGTCAGCACTGATCCCTCGAAGTTCGCGCCCGAAAAGACCGCGGCGAAAACAGAGCCGGGGCAGCAGGCATGGCGCGCGGCGATGAATGCCGCCACGAAAGGACGCAAGCCCCGCGTCACTCCCGCCGCAGGGGACATCCGCCTCCACGCGAAGGACGCGCGCATTCACGCGGAGAAAATGCGCTACGAGCCGCAGTCGTACAAGAACACGCTCGGGTACTGGACGAAGCCGGAGGACTGGGCGGACTGGGAATTCGACGTGAAGACCGCCGGGAAGTATGAGGTGGAAATCACGCAGGGCTGCGGCAAGGGGAGCGGCGGCGCGGAGGTCGCGGTCGAGATCGCCGGGCAGACGCTGAAGTTCATCGTGCAGGACACCGGCCATTTCCAGAATTTCATCCAGCGCACGATCGGCACCGTCGATCTTCCGGCGGGCAGGCAGACGCTGGCGGTGAAGCCACGGACGAAGCCCGGCGGCGCGGTGATGGACTTGCGTCGCGTCGTCCTGCGACCGATGGGGGATTAGCCCGGCTACAGTTTCGCGAGCTCTTCGCGGGCCTGCTTCTTCACGAGGTCGTCGCCCTTGTCGCTGTCGGGCAAGGCGAGTGCGCGCCGGAGGCTTTGCCTTGCCTTTTCGCGATCGCCGATTGCCGCGTAGCAGCGGCCGAGCGCGGCGTGGCTGCAAACACGCCGCGGATTGAGAGCGACGGCCTTTTCGAGGTGGCGGACGGCGTCCTGATTTGTCGCGGACGGGAGAGTGCCGTAGGCGACGCGGGCGATGGCGCGGAGGAAAGTCCCAAGGTTCGCAATCTCGTAGCTCCAGGAGCCGAGGACGAAGTGGGTGAGATCGTTGTTGGGGTCGAGGGCGAGGGCGTCGTCGGCGTGTTGCTTGATGAGTTTTGAGTAGGCGACCTTGGTTTTATTGTCCGAGACGGTCGCGGCACGGCCGTAGCAGATGGCGAGGGCGAGGTGGGTGAGGGCGTTCTTCGGCGCGGCGGCGACGGCGCGACGCGCGTAGCCCAGCGATTTTTCCGCGATGGCGCGTTTCGTGGAGTCGTCCTTCGCGTCGAGCACAGTCTCGGCGTATTGCTTCGCGGCGCGGCGCAGGACCTCGGCGTCATTCGGCGCGAAGCGCTCGGCTTCGAGGCAGAGGGCGAGGGCTTCGCGGTTCCTGCCCTGCTTGTCGAGGGCGTCGGCTTTTTCCAGCAACCCGGCGACGTCGGCGCCAAGGCAGACGGCCGACATGAGGATGGCGGCGAGCAGGGCGACGAGGGAGGGGATGCGCATGGGAGGATGGGGACGGCGATTGTTTCGGAGCGGGAGCGGAAGGACTCAGAATTGGAACCGCAAGTTCAATGCCCCGAATGGAGCGGGATCGAGGTCGCGATCCAAGAGGACATTTTGCGAGCCGTCGCGCAATTCGAGTTCGCCGCGGAAGTTCACGCCGCCGCGGACCGAGACCGAGAAGCGATCCGTGGCGCGCCAGATCACTGAGGCGGCTCCCTGCCAGCCGGAGAAATCAATGGTCCGGACGCCGCCGGCATCGCGGACGTCCCAACTGCCGCCGCTGGGATATGCGCTGAGGCTGAAGGTGAATTTGTCCGTCGCCCGCCAGCCGAAGACGAGGAAGGGCGGTGTGACCTGGACGATGAAGGGCTTTGGCTCCCAGATGAAACCGACGGCGGGGAAGATCACGCCATCTTCGTGGGCGTAGCTGCTGAAGACGCCGCCCGCGAGGCTCAGCGAATCGCTGACCTTGTATCCGAGGAGCCCGAGGCCGGCGATTTGAAAGGCGTTCG
>JBEBGK010000063.1:0-9847 GCA_040081515.1 Chthoniobacteraceae bacterium | reverse complement strand
ACACAGATTCGTGACGCCGCGGGCGGTCCGACCGGCGACGGCAAGCGACCGCGCAGCCTATCTTCAGATCCCCACGCGGCCACCGACCGCTACCATCTCGAGCACGCCCGAGAGCGCCCGGCAGAAATACTCAATCTCTTCCTCCGTGTTGTACACGTGCAGCGATGCGCGAAGGGAGCCCGACTTGGCGTCGAGGTATTCATGCAACGGATGCGCACAGTGAAATCCACCCCGTGTCATGATGCCGTGACTGTCACTCAAGAGACGGGTCACGTAGTCAGGGGAAACCGCATCGTTCTCGAACGCGATGGAAACGAGGCTGGTCCGTCCTACCCCGGGGGCAGGACTCAGCAGGCGGATGCCGGGCACATTCGCAAGACGAGTTGCGAGGGCATCCGATAACCCGTGCGTACGCGCTTCGATGTTCTCGATGCCAAGCTTTTCAACGTACTCCACTGCCCCGGCCAGCCCTATGACTGCGGCGATATCCGGGGTTCCCGGTTCGAGGCGCCATGGCAGGTCACGCAGGTCGAAAGAATAATCAGCGTAAACCCGGTTGACCGTTCCTCCGCCGAGGGTTGGCGGACGGAGGGATTCCAGCCGTTCCTGTTTCCCATACAGAACGCCCGCGCCGGTCGGTCCAAACATCTTATGTCCTGAGAGCACCATGAAATCGCAGTCCATCGCGTTCACGTCGATCCTCGAGTGCCCTCCGCACTGGGCGGCATCGACCAGGAGCGGCAGTCCTTTTCGATGAGCCATCTGCGCCCAAGGCTTCACATCGACGATGACCCCGGTGACATTCGAGCACATCGTGATCGTGATGAGACGGGTGCGCTCATCGATCAGTGCCTCCGCCGCGGCAAGATCGGGCAGGCCATCAGGCGACAATGGCGCTCCCCGATACGCGCAATAGTTTCTCCAAGGGAGAATGTTTGAGTGATGTTCGAGGACGGTGCCCACCACGTTGTCGTCTGGCCGCAGGTTCAGACCTGCCGCGATCACCCCGATTCCCTCGGTGGCACCCCGGACAAAGATCGTCTCGACGGACCTGGCGTTGATGAACTTCGCGAGCGTCTCCCGGCTGGCTTCATACGCGGCGGAGGCCTCCTCGGACAGCAGATGCTTGCCTCGATGAATGTTGGCGCAATAGCTCCGGTTATAGCCATCCATCGCGGCGAGGACGGACGTGGGCTTCAGGGAAGTCGCCGCATTGTCGAAATAGACGATCGGCCGTCCGACAACCTCGCGCGACAATTGGGGAAAGTCCGACCTGATCTGGTTGATGTTCATGGTGTGACCGCCCGGCATCATATCTCAACAGGCCATGCTTTCGCCAAGGCTACACCACGCCCTGCAAATCGTGCTCCACTTTCGAGTAACACAACCGATAGCGCCCGGCGGGGAGAGTGGGCATGATCTCCTCGCGCACTTGGATGCGGATCTCCGCGTCGGTTCCCAGCAGTCTGCGCAGGGCCTCGGTCAATCCCGCGTCATCGAGCGGCTTCTTCTTATCCTGTGGCACGACCTCCAATAAGTAGCGACCAGCGTTCTCCTGAATGACGTTATAGTAGGCGATGTTCCCGCAGATGGATCCTTCCGTGATGGCAGTATCGAGCGCCCTCGGCGTGATCAACTTGCCGTCCTTGCTCATGATGACCTCGGCGAGTCTGCCTTCGATGCTCGCGATGGCGTCGAGGTGGCCCAGCGGGGAGCACGTGCATGGCCCGGCAGCGGCGACGGCCAGATCACCGAGTTCGTAACGCAACAGCGGAGTCAACCGGTTGTGCGTCGTCAAGGTGGTCGCCACTAAGCGGCCCTTCTGCCCCGGCTGGGCGGGCTTGCCATCCGCGAGGACTTCCAGATGGAAACCCGGGCCGACATGATAAGAGCCGCGCGAACACTGGACGGCCGCAAAGCCCATCTCGCTGCTGACGTAGCAACCGAGCACGGGACACGCGAAAACCTCCTCGATCAGCCTGCGATGGATGCGGCTGCATACTTCCACGTGCAAGTGGACGAACTCAATCCGGGGAAACTTGCGCCCGGTTCGCTGAATGTATCTCGCGAGCGGATAAATGTAGGATCCCGCACCCATCAATCCCAACGGCTTGAACCGTTCTATCTCCTTCACGTATTCCTCCATCACCGCGTCGCTGACCGTGCATGCGTTTCTGAAGGCATTCATCAAGAGCGTATTCCCAAACAGGATCCTCTTGTCGTAGGGAATCGCCGTCTCCATGTGACAGGTGGCGCCGGTGCAAGCCGGAGGGATGAAAAGGCATTGGCGGGACGTCCGCATCGGGGCCAACGCGCCTAATGTCTCGTAGAGGGTGTAAACGTAGTTGTCAGCCCCGGCGAGTGTCTGCGTGCGAGGACCGGAGCTGCCGGACGAACTGCGCCAGACCAGTTCACCCCACCATTCTTTCTGATCCTTCAGGCTCCCGGGATGCATCCGGTCGAAATGCTCGCGGAGTTGGTCCTTTGTGAGGCGCGGGAACTTGCGGATGTCCTCCATCTCACGAATGTCCGCTTCGGTGAGCCCCTGCGCCTCGATCAGCGAGCTGTAATAGGGCACTTCTTCGCGCATCCGCGTGATGCTGGCCTTCAAGCGCTGCAACTTCTGCGTCGATTGGGCACTTCTCCGTGTCGTCCAGCATGCCTCGCCAAGCGCTTCGCGGGGTGTCTCCGTGACGCTCCATTGCATCTGGCCCAGACGCTTCAGGCAATCCGCGACCTGATCTTCGCCAAGGTCGAATTCAAAATGCAATTTCACGAATCCCACGACGGCTTCGAGGCCCAGTTCACCGCGCAACTGCTGGAACGCGCGCATCATGTGACCCTCGGCCTCGCCCAACAATAGCTCCACGTCTGTAACGGGATCACGGGCCACATAGTAGAGGGTATCGCCCCCGAGACCGGGAGCATACCTGGGCTCAAGCACGATTTCACGGCGCAACAGGGGAAACTGCATTCGTTTCATCGGGGACATTTGGTATCGGTCATCTCGGAACTGGAATTGAGGCAGGCGGGCGTGAGCCGGGTGCGGGGGTAGAACCTGTCGCTTTTCGGGTGTGAAATTCAGCGCCTCGGGCGGTTCGGGCGATCGATTCGTGGCCTTAATTCTGTCGTGCCCTCCCAGTTTGCCAAGCATTGTTTCCACCGCCGTCGGCGATGATTTCACGGGGAGAAGCGGAGCATTTTCTTGCCGGCAAGCACTGCCGCCGACATCCTGACTTCGTGTCTTCCCGGCATCCCGACAGGCTCCGATCTCAGCGTGCCATCGCGCGACCCGCGACCCATACCAAGTCGATGGTTCCGATCCCAATTCGAAGGCAGACGCCATTGCCTGAATCATGAAAATGGACGCCGCGCATCTCGTTCCGATCGTGACCGTGGTGGTGCTGTATGTGATCCGCATGTCGGAGCTGTCTGCCAAGCGCGACACCGTCCCCGGCAAGAAGACCCAGAGCGTCACGTTCCAACTGTTCATGCTCTGCGGCATCCTGATCGTCGTGGGCGGGATTGCGGAATTCGTGCTCCGGCAATCGGTGTTGTGGTGGCCGACATTCGTCGCGGGAGTGGTCTTTTCACTCGTGGCATTTTGGATCCGGCGTGCGGCGATCCACGCTCTCGGCCGGTTTTGGAGCGTGCATGTCGAGATGCGGGAGGGACACGAGTTCGTCACCAGCGGACCCTTCGCATACGCGCGACATCCCGTGTACTTTTCGGTGATTCTCGAACTGCTCGGCGGCGGGCTTGTGGTGAACGCGTGGATCACGCTGGCCGTTGTTTTCGCAATTTACATTCCCGCACTGGTCGCACGGCTGAAGCTCGAGGAGCATGCGCTGGAGGAGAAGTTTGGCGAGGCCTACCGAAAGTACCGGGAAAGCACGCCGGCGATCTTCCCAACGGGCCGACAGCGCAGGGAACCGTGAAGATTGAGCACAAGCGGACGGAGGATTTTCCGCTGCCGCGACACTGCATTGTGGGGGTCGAAATCGATGCGTACCCCGCAATTCAAGGGTTCCTCGGCTTGCGCGGGGAAATCTACGGGTGAATTTTTCGTTGACCCGTCCACCTCTTGTAGTAATCGGAGTCACACCCCGAATGAAACCACTACCCCATGTATTGTACTGAATGCGGTAGATTGGGAGATAAAATTATCAACTCGCGGCTTTCAAGAGAGGCCGCGGCGTTCGGTGGTGCCACGAATGCTTCCGGTGTGCGCACCGTTTCACGACATATCAGGACGTCGAGCGCTCGGAGCTGCGCGCCACATGCCAGCACGACCGCCCGGATGGGATCCACATCGCACCGTGAAACCGAAATCCCGCCGCGTCGGATCCCTCTGGAGCATACTCCCCGGGCTCGCGGCATGGAAATGTCACCGTTTGGAGGAATTTAGGAAGTCGTACAGACACCACACGATGAGCAGTCCTGCCATGATTCCTGAGTGCTGCAGGAGGAGGCTTCAATGACCGCCGCCCATCGTCGGCGCGTCGTGATTACCGGGCTCGGCGTCGTGGCACCCAACGGCTCGGATCTTGGTGCTTTCTGGGAAACCGTCCGCACCGGGAAAAGCGCCGCTGGACCACTCACCCGTTTTCCTGCAGGCGACGCCCCCGTTCGAATCGCGTGCGAGCTCAAGGACTTCATCCCGGAACTGTACATGGCGTCGAAAGTCGCACGGCGGCTCGATCGCTCCATCCAGTTCGCAGTAGCCGCCGCACGGCTATCGTTGATCGATTCGGGACTGGACACCGCCACGCTGCAACCCTGTCGCACCGGAATCGTGGAAGGCACGTCCGTGAGCAATAACGAGACCGCAGCCAGCGCGGATGAATCCTGGAGGACACGCGGCTACAAGGGCGTCTCCCTCTACGCCATGATCAACGGCTACAGCGGCGGCGGCAGCGGAGAGATCGCGCTGGAACTCGGAATCAAAGGGCACGCGATCACCTTGAGCACCGGCAGCGCCAGCGGAAACGATGTCATGGGTTACGCGCTTTCCATGATCCGCGATGACGAGGTTGACGTCATGATTGCGGGTGGAGCGGAAGCGCCAATCCTGCCGCAACTCTGGGGCACGTTCTGCCATGGCAAAGTCATGTCGCGGCATACCGGTGATCCTTGTGAAGCGATGAAACCGTTCGATGTCGCACGAAGTGGATTCGTACTCGGGGAAGGCGCGGGCTTTGTGGTCCTGGAGGAACTCTCGCACGCGCTGGCCCGGGGAGCGCGAATCTACGCGGAAGTCCTCGGCCACGGTCGCGCTTCCGAGGCGTTCCATCCGGTCGCTCCGGAACCGCATGGCGACGGAATCGTGGCATCGATGGAGCGCGCCGTCGGCCGCAACGGACTCGACGCCAGCGAAGTCGATTACATCAACGCCCACGGTACGGCGACGCATGCGAACGACGTCGTCGAGACCCTCGGGATCAAGCGGTTCTTTGGAAATCACGCACAACGCATCGCCGTCAGTTCCACCAAACCGGTCACGGGCCACCTCATGGCGGCAGCCGGCGCGGTGGAAACCATTGTTTCGGCGCTCGCGGTCTATCATCAGGTGATTCCACCGACTGCGAACCTGCACGTGCCGGACCCCGAGTGCACTCTCGACTATGTTCCCTTGAAACCCCGACCGTACCCCATCCGCGTGGCGCTCAATCTGAGCAGCGGGTTCGGAGGCAAGAATGCCTGCCTGGCTTTGGGTCGTTGGCCTGCCGCGCCGCGATGAATTACTTCTCCTACGTCTCCCTCCTCGGAGGCATATTCAATCTCGCCTTGTCGCTGTTTGTGCTGCGCAGTGACTGGCGGGCGCGGCTGAATCAGGTTTTTTTCGCGTGGGGAATGGCGATCGCGATCTGGAATTTTGGAGCCTACATGTTGTTCCAGGAACAAAGCGCTTCCGAAGCCTACAAATGGGCGAAGCTCATGCAGTTCGGGGTCATTTTCATCCCCGTCACCATGCTGCACCTCTGTTTGCTTCTCTGCGGCAAGCGTCCCGGGAAGTGGCTCACGCTCATTTACGTGTTCCACATTGTCCTGGCCGGAATGAATGCCGGCGACCTGTTTCTCAGCGGGGTGCGCCGCGTGTTGTTCGGTTATTATTCCGTGGCAGGCATCGGCTTCAAAATTTACGGCCTCGCGTTTGTCCAATCGTTTGCCTCGATCTTCCTGCTTTGGAAGCAGCGCCTCGACTTACCCGTCCGTCAACGCGCTCGTTTCAATGGCATTCTGACAGCCCAGACTCTTCTGGTCGTTCTGGGCACGAATGATCTGATGCCGATTTTCGGCCTCGATTACTACCCGTTCACGCGCATTCACATCCTTCCGTGGGGAAGCCTGGCTGCGACCGCATACGGGCTCATGGTCGCATACAGTGTGTTCCAGCATCAGCTCATGGACGTCCGCGTGGTTCTCGGCCGTTCCGCAGCGTACCTGGTCCGGTTCACTTTTCTGCTTCTCATTGCAGTGGTCCTGCAGTTGGTCGTCGCCCTCCTCTCGCCGCCGGGGCAGATCACCACCTACGGCTTTGCCAGTTCGATTGGCGTCATCGCCGTCGCCACGCTTTTTGCGTCGCTCTTGTTCCCAAAGCTGCTCGGCAGCGCCTCGGAGGGCCTGGAACGCCGTCTCCTCGGCGACCATTTCGAATATCAGGACCAGGTCCGCGCCTTCATCGAGCAATGCCGGTGGCATACGGAACTGGAGCCATTGCTCACGGACCTGCACACCCTGCTCATCAGCACGCTGGGCGTCCGCGCCTATTGGCTGGTCCTGCTCGATGAGACGAACCGCGCTTTCACCCTCGTGCGATCGCATCCCGAGGACTCGCAGCGGCAAATCCCTGAGTTGCGTACCGATTCGCCCGCCTTCCAGATTTTCATGAGCGGCAAGCAGTCCTTCCTCCCGCTCCGGTCCGAACTGCCGCATAAGGTCGAAAAGCTCGCCGCGGAAGCCCGCGATCAACTCAAATCATTCCCCGGGGAACTCGCCTTTCCCCTCATTATCGACCAGCGGCCGTTGGGGTTGCTGATTCTAGACTCCAAAGTCCGCGGGCATGTTTTCACGAAAACCGATATCCAACTCCTAGTCTCTCTTACGGAAAATATAGTTCTTGTAATTAATCAGATCTCCCTCAAGAATCAGCTTTTGCAGACCAAGGAACTCGATCTCCTCGGCCGCATGTCGCAAGGCATGGCTCACGACCTCAACAACCTCACCACGCCAGTCTGGACCCTGCTCCAGTTGCTGAGCGAAGGCGCTTCCTCGGAAGCCCTTCGCACGGACCTCGCCCCCGTCGCCATGCGCAACATCAAGACGATGCGCGAATACATCAAGGAGGCGCTCTTCTTCTCGGAAAACCTGCGGCCCGACTTCAAGGAAGATCGGCTCGACGTGCTCGTGCAGGAAGTCGTCGATCTCGCAAAGCAGAACAAGCGGAAGGGAAAGGACATCCAGTACGCCCTTCAACTGTGCGGCACCGTCACCGCGGAAATGGATCACGTTCTCATCCGCCGCCTGCTCACGAATGTGATCGCAAACGCCGTGGACGCCTCCAAGCCGGGCGACTCGATCCGCGTGGAACTCATCCGGCTCGTGAAGACCGACCCGACCAGGGATTGGTTCCGCGTCCGCGTCACCGACCAGGGCTCGGGCATCAAGTCGGAGAACCTCGACCGCATTTTCCAGCCGTATTTTACCACGAAGAAGACAGGCGACGAGGATCGCGGATTCGGCCTCGGCCTCACGATCTGCCGCAAGATTGCGACCCTGCACGGGGGCAACCTCGTCGTCTCGAGTGAAGTCGGCAAGGGCACCACCGTGAATCTCGATCTCCCCAGCCACCAAAAGACGCTAAAAGCCATGCAGCCCGTGGCCCTCGCGATGAGCCGCCAGTAACACCACGGATGCACACCCTGCTAGTCGTCACACGCCAGTCTTCGTTCGTCACCGCCATCCAGGCCGCGCTCGACGCCACGAATCATCGCGTCATCGCGAAGGAGGATCCCGCCAGCGCCGGCGCACTCCTCGCACGGAGCGCTGTGGACGGCATCATCCTCGACGTCGAGCACACGAACGGCGTCGCGACAAAGGCGATCGAGGAAATCCGCGCGCTGGCGCCGGACTGCCCCCTCATCGTGTTCGCCGGGCACGGCCCCCGGCCATGGGAGGAAGAGGCCTACCTGCTCGGCACCTCCCACGTCCTCGAAAAACCGGTCCGCGCCCGCCTGCTCTGCAATCTCCTCGACCGCGCGCTGGCCGAAAGCCCGATGCAGACCTCCGGCGCACCTGTGCCCGCGCCCGAGCCGCCGCCGGCGCCGGCCTCGACATACTCCCCCCGTCGCGGCCTCGACGAACTCCGCCACTTTTCCTCCCTCCTGATCCACAGCCTCAATGTGGACGAACTCCTCCGCGACGCAGTCCAGCAGCTTCGCGAGGCGCTCGGCGTCAACCGCACCGCCGTCTTCCTCCGCAAGGCGGGCGCCCTGCCCGCAGACGGCGCGCCCTCGCCGGACGACCAATGGCTCCGCCCGGCGCACACCATCGGGCACGACCACACGCTCATCGAGCACTTCCCGCTCAGCCTCTCCACGGGACTCGGGCGGCATCTCTCGCAGCACGGGCGCATCCTCCGGGCCGACTCCGCCGAGGCCCGTTCCAACCGCGAGATCACCCGCGAATTCCAGGCGCTCGGCAGCGCGATCGCACTGCCGATCAATGACCGCGAAGTCCTCGTCGGCGCGCTGCTCCTCGACGAACGGATCACCGGCGGCACCTTCTCCGACCAGGAACTCGCCCAGCTCTTCCTCTGGCTCGAGGAACTCGGCGTCGCCATCCGCAACTGCTGGCGCCACGAGCAGCTCGCCGCGACCCACGGCCTCATCGACGGCATCCTCGCCGGCCTCGGCAACGGCTGCGTGGTCGTCGGCTCGAACTGCGGCATCCTCCACGCGAACACCGCCGCGCTGCGCCTTCTCGTCCCGGACCGCCCGGCGGCGAAGCGCATCGATTTCGCCGACATCCCGCAACAGATCGGCAGCCTCATCTTTCAAGTCATCCAGAACGGAAAACCGGCCGCCCCCTTCAAATGGATCCCGCCGGGCCGCACCGACGTCTCCTGCCGGGTCAGCATCCTTCCCTTCACCGTCGGCGACGGCCAGCGGCCGGATGCCGCGCTCCTCGTGCTCGACGACATCACCGAGCACGAGCGCGCCGCGCAATTGGAGATGGAGGCAGGAAAGTTGCGCCTCGTCCGCCAGATGGCCTGGCATCTCGCCCACGAGATCGGCAACGCCATCACCCCCATCTCCACGATGCAGCAACTCCTCGAGGACCAGGGCGACGACAAGGAAGTCCGCAAGGAACTCAGCGGCGTCCTCGCCGCCAGCGTGAAGCGCATCATGCGCCTCACCCAGCAGATGACTTTCCTCAGCCGCGACTGGGACGGGAAAGCCGGCGACACCGTCAAGATCGCGGACCTCATCGAGGGCGCATACAAGGACGCGAACAACTACTACCCGGGGAAAAAGAAGCCCGCGCTCGCATTCGATCGATCCAAGATGCCGTGGAAAGTCAGCGGCGACACCAAGGCGCTGCGGCACGCATTTTCCGAGCTGATCCTCAACGCGCTGCAGGCGAACCCGGAGAACCCGAGCGTCACCATCCGGATCGAGGAATCCGCCGGCAGGGAAAAGCCCGGCATCTCCGTGGAATTGCAGGACACCGGCTCCGGTTTCCCTCACGAGGTCGCCGAAAAAATCGGTGAACCCTTCCAGAGCACGCGCAGCGTCGGCCTCGGCCTCGGACTCACGGTCTCGCGGAAGATCATCGAGAGCCACCA
>JBEBGK010000767.1:0-2567 GCA_040081515.1 Chthoniobacteraceae bacterium | reverse complement strand
GGGGCAGTTTCTACCTGCCGATCCACAAGCGCGAAAAGGTGCGCGGCTCGTCGAACGCGTGGGATTTCGTCGCGGACAATCCGAAGCTCCCGCGCGTGCTCCTCATCGGCGATTCCGTTTCGCGCGGCTACACGCAGGCGGTGCGCAAGGAACTCGCCGGCAAGGCGAACGTGCATCGCGCGCCGGCAAACTGCGGGCCGACGGCGAGCGGGCTGAAGAATCTCGACGTGTGGCTCGGCGCGGGGAAATGGGACCTCATCCATTTCAATTTCGGCATCCACGACCGCGCCACCGCGCCGGAGGTGTATGAGCAGAACCTCGGGCAGCTCGTGACGCGGCTGGAGGCGACGGGCGCAAAGCTCGTGTGGGCCAGCACCACGCCGATTCCGCCCGACACGAAGGACGGCGAAGCCGCGACGAAGGCAATCGTGGAGAAGAACAATATCGCCGCGCGCGTGATGCAGAAGCACAAGGTGGTCATCGACGATCTCCATGGCTGGATGCTGCCGGACCTTGCGAAATTCCAGAACCCGAAGGACGTGCATTTCACAGGTGCCGGCTATGAGCGGCTCGCGCAGCGCGTGGCGCGAGTGATCGAGGTCGCGCTGCCGCCGCCGCCCGGCGTGAACCCCGCGACCGTGCCCGTGGGCAAGCTGGAGAACGACAGCTATGGCTGGGAGGATCGCCACGAGGCGGTGATGAAGATTAAGGACACGCTGAAACCGGAAATCGTGCTCATCGGCGATTCCATCACGCATTGCTGGGGCGGCGAGCCGGACGGCGGGCGCATCGGCAACCGCGGACGCGAATCGTGGGCCGCGCTATTCGGCGGGAGCAAGGTGCTGAATCTCGGCTTCGGCTGGGACCGCACGCAGAACGTGCTGAAGCGCATCGAACTCGGCGAGTTGGACGGGATCGATCCAAAGATGATCGTCATTCATATCGGCACGAACAACCTCGCTGTCACCCCGCACCATCGGGCGGAAACCAATGGGCAAATCGCGCAAGGCATCACCGCCGTCGCCGAACGCGCGCAGTCGAAGTGCCCGCGCGCGCAGGTGATCCTCATGGCCGTCTTCCCGCGCGGCAAAGGCCCGACGAACCCGCAGCGCGGGACCATCGCGGAGATCAACAAGCTGCTCGCGCCGCTCGGGAAAAGGCCACGCATCACCTTCCTGGACATCACCGACCAATGGCTCGCGCCCGACGGCTCCGTCTCCACCGAATTGATGCCCGACTCGCTGCACCCGAACGAAAAGGGCTACGCCGTGTGGGCCGACGCGCTCCGGCCTTTGCTGCCAGATTGACAATCCAGCCCATGCCCAACCCACTCGCATCGCATCCCGCTCCACGATGAAAAGCATCCTCGTCTTCCTCGCGCTTGCCTCCTGCTCCGTCTTCGCTCAAACGCCCGACCTGACGCTCGCACGCGAAAAGAACTGGCTCATCATCCAGGGCCCGCATCTGCCAAAGGGCGAGATCCGCATCAACTACCTCGAGGCGTACTGCCGCGCGAACTCGACGACTGCCGACTGGCACGACACCACCATCGGCCACACGACGGAACTCCTCTCGCTGAGCGACGACAGGAAGACGATGAAGCTACGCTGCACGGTGAAGGATGGCGTGGCGGTCGATCACACGATCACCGCGAGCGCGGACGAGGTGACCTTTGCGATCACCGCGCGCAATCCCACCGCGAGCGCCTCCGGTGCGCACTGGGCGCAGCCGTGCATCCGGCTCGGCGACTTCACCGGCTATGACAACAAGGGCAGGGACATCGACGACTACCTGCCGAAGTGCTTCCTCTTCCTCGACGGCAAGCTCACGCGCATGAGCGACATCAAACCGTGGGTCAAAGAAGCCCGCTACATCCCCGGCCAGGTCTGGTGTCCCAAGGACGTGCCGCGCACCGACGTGAATCCGCGCCCGCTCAGCCCGCTCGTGCCGGGCAACGGTCTCATCGGCTGCTTCAGCGGCGACGAGAAGCTGATCTTCGCCGTGGCCTTCGAGCCCTACCAGGAGCTGTTCCAAGGTGTCGCCCGCTGTGTCCATTCCGACTTCCGCATCGGCGGACTGAAGCCCGGAGCGACAAAACAGATCAAAGGCAGAATCTACATTCTGCCGAACGACGTACCCACGCTGCTCCGGCGTTACGCCAAGGATTTTCCAGAGCAGCAATGACCTCGGATGGCCGAGCGCTTGTCCAAATCGTCTATCGTGCCACTTCCTTGACTCCGATCCCGATCTACCAGACGAGCCGCCGCCGATTTCTCGCCACGCTCGCCGCCGCATCTGTCAGCGCGGGATTGCGCGGTCAGGACGCCGCGAAATTTCCACCCGTCCGCCAGATCACGCGCGGCCCGGGGTTTCATTGGTTCGGTTACTACGACAAGCTGCAGTTCTCGCCGGACAATCGTTTTGTGCTGAGCAACAAGGTCGGCTTCGAGCATCGCTCGCCGAGGGCGGACGATGAGATCGAAGTCGGGATGGTGGACCTGCACGAGAAGGATAAATGGATCCCGCTCGGCACGACGCGCGCGTGGTGCTGGCGCACCTGGGCAGCG
>JBEBGK010000766.1:0-2568 GCA_040081515.1 Chthoniobacteraceae bacterium | reverse complement strand
GCGGCCAGTTCCGCGCCTCGGGCCGACGCGTACCGGACGGCGGACGCATCCGGGGTCGCCCCGCCGGCGCGCACGGCTTCGTCATAGGCCTTCGCCGCGTCGATCGGCTTCGACTGCGCGGCGCGCGCGTCGCCGAGCAGCGCCCAGATCTCGGCCAGCTTCGGCTGGTTTTCAAAAAGCGCCTTTGCCTCGGTGAGCCGTTGCTCCGCGTCGGCGGGCCGGTCGAGCTTCAGCAGGGCCACTCCGAGCGTGAAGAGCACCGCGCCCCGCTGTTCGCCCTTCGCCTCCGGCAGCCGCGGCTCGAGGATCGCGACGGTCTTCGCGGCGTCACCCGATTCCAGTGCGGCCTTCGCCGCGCGGTAGGCGGCGGGAAGCGGCTCCTCCGTCCGCGCGATCGACACCGCGCCAAGCAGCACTGCGCACAGGACTGCCGAGCGGGTCGCGATGGAGATCGTTTTTTTCAAGACAGCCGCAGCATATCCACACGCCGCCCCACAGGCAGTCCCATTTTTTCCAGACCAAACGCATCTGGAGGAAATCGAGCCGTGAAGAAATGCTGGCAAAGTCCGGATGGAGTTCGCAGATTGTCCGCGCACTCGTTCCCCATTCATGAAACATCGCATCTTCAGTCTGCTGATTCTCACCGGGATCTTTTCGATCGCGACGCCGGCCCTCCTTTTTTCCCAGGCAGCGGTGCCCGCTGTGGAGCCTGAGGCTGCCGCGCACACCACGACGATGTGGGAGGATCTCGTGGCGGGCGGGCCCGTGATGATCATCATCGGCGTCTGCTCCGTGGCGACGCTCTATCTGATCGTCGATGGCCTGCTGCGCATCACGAACTTCAAGAAGTCCATGCCCGAGGAGCACGTGAACGCACTCAAGGCCATGTTCCGCACCGGGGACTACGTCGGCGCCTACAAGTTCTGCAAAGGCAACCCGTCGGCAGTGACGAATGTCTGCCGCGCCGGCCTGACGATGGTCGGGGAGGGGAAGACCGCGACCGAGGAGGCGATCCTCGGGGCGATGTCGAAGGAGAATGCGAAGATGCAATACTTCATCAGCTACCTCTCGGTGATCGGCGTCTGCACGCCGATGATCGGGCTGCTCGGCACCGTGTTTGGCATGAAGCACGCATTCCGCACCCTGAACGTCTCCGGCATCGGCGACCCGGGCAAACTCTCCGGCGCAATCGGCGAGGTGCTCATCTGCACGGCATGGGGACTCCTGATCGCGATCCCCGCATTTTTCTCCTTCTACTGGCTGCGGAATCGCGCCGCGAAACTCATCCACAACGTGCAGGAGACCATCGCCTCGCTCTACCGCAAGATGCCCTACGAATACCTCGCTGGCGCGCACATCGGCGACGACGAACTCTACGCCGCGATGCCGAACTGGGTGCAGCAGACGACGGAACCCCAGCCCGCGCAGGGCTGAACGCGCCATCTTTTCCCCGATGAAAAGGAGGGCTCACTAGATGGCTGGCGGCGGCGGTGGTGGTGAAGGTGAACCGGAGTTTCAAATCGCTCCGATGATCGACGTGCTGCTCGTGCTGCTCATCTTCTTCATGAGCATCACCTCCGCGCAGGTGCTGAAGGTGGAGAAACTCCCGCTCCCCGTCGCGCCAAACGCCATCAAGCGCGACATGATGCGCAACGAAGCCATCGTGAACGTGAAGTGGGATGCGGCGACGCAGAAGCCGACCTATTTTGTCGAGGGCAGGCCCTACAAGGAGATCAAGCAGGTCGCCGAGCAGATGAAGCTGCTCAAGAAATTCAGCGCCTCCACGCCCGTGAAGGGCCCGAATCCGGAATATCGCGTGGTCATCCGCGGGGACCGTGATGTCGATGCGCTCACCATCAACCAGGTGCTGAACGCAGCCGGCGAGGCGGGAATCGCCGATGTGTCCTTCGCCGTTTACAACCGGGAGGGCGAATAAGACATGCGCCAGCTCGCCGTGGACCCGAACGAAGGAACCGTCGGATTCCAGATCGCCCCGATGATCGATGTGGTCTTCGTGATCATGCTCTTCTTCATGGTCATGGCGGGCGCCGTGAAAGTGGAGCGGGAGCTGAACTGCCAGCTTCCCGGCACGGTCGAGACCGCGAAGGAAGTCCCGTTTGCGGACGAGCAGGTCGTGCAGATCACCGCGCGCGGCGACATCCTCCTGAACGAGGAACCGATGGCCGATGCCTCGGACAAGTCGTTGCAGACACTCCGTGCCGTGCTGATGCGGGTGAAGGCCAACTGCGACGCCGCGAAGACCCCCGCCGTCGTCGTGCTGGCAAGCGAACCGAAGGCCAAGCACGGACGCGCGATGGACGTCCTCGACGCGCTCTCCGAGGTGGGAATCACGAGCGTGAGCTTCAACGTCACCGAGGAGGAGTAGCGCCGGCTTGATCGTCGCCGGCGGGCCTTTCTCGTGAAGTTCCCCGGAGTTTTCGCGCCCGTGATCTGGAGGGGCGCAGCCACCGAAGACGGTTCAAATCCCCTGTAGCCGCGCCTCGTAAGAGCGCGGGCAGATCCAACGCCGGTGGACACCGGGGAAGGCCTCTCCTCTTAATCATTGTC
>JBEBGK010000765.1:0-2572 GCA_040081515.1 Chthoniobacteraceae bacterium | reverse complement strand
GCCGTGAGGTCCTTGTTCTTCTGCTCCAGCTCCGCCTGCGCAGCCTGCAGCGTCGCGACCTGCGCAGAGGCATCACGCGCCTGGATCATCGTGGCCCGGAGCGCCTCGCGCAGCTTCGCCTCCGCGGGATTCGGGGGATCATTTGCCAGCAGCCGGCCGGCGGAAAGCACGGCGAGCAGCGTGAAGATGACGGGGAAATGGGATCGCATATGCATGATTAGAATTTGCCGGTGAAGTCGATCTGCAGGCCGTCGCTCTTGAACGGCGGGCCGCCGATGCTGTTGACGCTCGACCACCGGAGCGTCATCCACACGCGCTCGGCGAGCGCGACCGAGGCGCCGACGACGTAGCCCTTGAAATTCGTGCCGCCATCCGCAAACGCGGAGTCTGCAAAGCCGTCGATGACCGCATCGGAACCGATGTAGCGATAGCCGAGCGCGGCGTTCCAATCCCACCGCTTCTCGAGGGCGGGCTTGCCGACCCTGAAGTCCACCATCCATGCCGTGTCGCTGCCGTCGAAAATGCCCGGTGCGCCGCCGGCCTGATTGGGCCCCCGATTGTTGACGGCCCTCGCATTGATCGCGTCGCGATCGAAAGCCAGGTTCTTCGAATACTCGCCGACAAGGGAGAGCTGCACCGGCTCGAATCCGTTGTAGTCCACCCGTGCCGTGCCGACGACCTGCCGGAAGCCAGTCGCGAGCCCGAAGTATTGGAACTGATTGATCGTCCCGAAGTTGTTGTTCGCATTCGGCACGATGTTGCGCAGGGCCATGTAGGTGTTCCCTTTCTGCGCAAAGGACGGCCGCGTCTCGTCGGTGCTTCCCGCATCGAACGCCGTGAGCGGCGTGTAGGGATCGGAAAGTTTACCCGCCACGTTGTGGAAGTGGTAATACGCGGCGGCGACTTTCGCGCTGAAATCAGGGCTGACCTTCCAGTCGGTGCCGAACTGCACCGCGTAGAGCCATTTGTCCTGGCTTTCAAACTTGGACGGCTGATTCGAGGCGAAGTTGAGCGCCGTGTTGAAGATCGGAAATGCGCCGGCGGTGATGAACGGAGTCACGCCGTGGCCGAGCCCGTACTTTCCCTGGACCGCAAGGCCGTCGAAACCGAGGTCCGGATCCCACGTTGCGTCCGTGTGAAAGAACAGATTGTCGAACCGCCCGATGGTTCCGGTGAAGCGCCTCGAAGGGTCGTCGCCCAGCTCGTATTTGATAAAGGCCCGGTCGAGCCAGAGCGCGTACTTGCTGAAATTCCCGCCCTGCTGCCCGCTCGCGAGGCCAAGACTCTGGTTCACAGAGACGGGTGAATTGTCGGCACCGGTCGCAATCCGGACTCCCGCTGTGAAGCCCTCGCCCATGTCCGCCTCCGCTCCGATGCGCACGCGAAGACGCGTCCGGTTGCGGTCCTGATCCACGTTGTACTGCGGCGAGAACACGTTCCCGGCCACGTCGAACGGAGCACCCGTGTTGATCGCGTTGAAATTCGGAAAGGCACCCGTGTTGTCGTTGCCCTCGGGGTAATGCAGATTCTCGTACCGGACGCGGATGTCCGCATTGACGCGGAATCGCGGCACCCACTCCGGAATCTTCTGCCCGCCGGCCCATCCCTCCTTGCGCGCCTGCTCCATCAGGTCCTGCTTGATCTCGTCGCGCATCTGCGCGCGCACGATCTCCGGGATGTAGGGAATGCGGACGCTCTCCTCGGTGGCGGCAAACGTCGGCTCCAGCGACGGCACGACGGCCGGCTCCACGACCGCGGCCTCCACCGGCGCGACAGGCGCGGTGGGCAGCGCGGGTTCCATCGGCGGCGCCGGCGCGACCTGCGCACCCGCCGCCGCGGCGGCATCCTCCTCGGCCATCTTGATCATCTCGGCAGCCTCCTCCGCGGAGAGGATCTTCTTTTCGACGAGCCGGTTGATCAGGTTGATCGTCACGTTGCGCGAACGCGTTCCCTTTCCGGTACCGGTGGCGGCATCCGCCGCTGGTCCCACCTCGCCGGGCACGGGCGGCGGATCGACTGGCTTCGCTGCGAAGGCGGGCAGCGCAGCCGCCCAGCAGGAGGTTGAAAGGACCACCGCCAGCCGGCGGCGAAAATGCTGTTTCTCAGATCGCATGAATATTTTCCGGTTTCCTAGTTCTGCCTCTGCGCGCTGATGCGCAGCGTGATGGGCATCGGCATGTCCGGCGGCGGCGGCTCCTTCAGTGTGAGGCCGGTCAGGACTTCGCTGCGGAGCGCGGTGTCCACGGCCGCGTCACGCGTGGAGTTCTTCAGCTCGGCGCGATTGATGCGCCCGTTCGCATCGACCCAGATGCGGACTTCAAGCCCGTTAAACTTGGCCGTGCGGGTCTTGCGGTTTTTAGCCATCTCGTCGCGGATCTTCGTCTGCACGCCGGCTGCGTACCATCCGAACTTGCTGCCGCGCCTGCCAGACCCCAGGCCGCCAAGGCCCGGCCCGCTGCCCACGGGCGCGAGGCCGAATGTGTCGGGGCCGTTCCCCTTGATGTTGGTGGAAATCGCGGGAGCCGGATCGGGTTTCTCGACCGGCTTCTCCTCCTTCTCGTCCACGGGAGAC
>JBEBGK010000764.1:0-2577 GCA_040081515.1 Chthoniobacteraceae bacterium | reverse complement strand
ACGTCGGTCTTCTTGATGCCGCGGAGCAGCAGGCCGACATTGTCGCCGGCGCGCGCCTCTTCGAGGAGCTTGCGGAACATTTCGATGTCGGTGACCACGGTCTTCTGCGTGTCGCGGAGGCCGATGATTTCGATTTCCTCCATCTTCTTGAGGATGCCGCGCTCGACACGGCCGGTGACGACGGTGCCACGGCCTTCAATGTTGAACACGTCCTCGACCGGCATCAGGAACGGCTGGTCGATCGGGCGCTCGGGCAGCGGGATGAACGAGTCCACCGCGGCGAGGAGTTCGCCGATGCAGTTCGCGTCCGCGTGCTTCGCGTCGCCGCAGGCGAGGGCCTTGGAGGCCGAGCCCTTGATGATGGGCGTCTTGTCACCCGGGAAGTCGTACTTCGTCAGCAGGTCGCGGACTTCCATCTCCACGAGCTCGAGAAGATCCTTGTCCTCGACGAGGTCCACCTTGTTCAGGAAGACGACGATCGCGGGCACGCCGACCTGGCGGGCGAGGAGAATGTGCTCGCGGGTCTGCGGCATCGGGCCGTCCGCCGCGGAAACGACGAGGATGGCGCCGTCCATCTGCGCAGCGCCCGTGATCATGTTCTTCACGTAGTCCGCGTGGCCGGGGCAGTCGACGTGGGCATAGTGCCGGGCTTCGCTGCTGTATTCGACGTGCGAGACCGCGATGGTCACCGTCTTGGTTTCATCGCGCACCGTGCCGCCCTTCGTGATGTCCGCGTAGCTGATGGGCGTCGCGAGACCCTTGAGCGACTGCACGTGCACGATCGCGGCGGTCAGCGTGGACTTGCCGTGATCGACGTGACCGATCGTGCCGACGTTCATGTGGGGTTTTTCGCGTTTGAATGATTCCTTGGCCATGGTGGTTTAGGTGTGGTGTTGTGTTTGATGTTGTTGATTGGAATTGATCGCCTGCCGGAGGCATGGAGCCTGAGACCGGGATCGAACCGGTGACCTCGTCCTTACCAAGGACGTGCTCTACCGACTGAGCTACTCAGGCTTATGCAAAAGAACAGGTTTCGGCTTTACGCCGCGCCTCCAGGAGAAAAGAGCGAAACCCCCGCCCCGAACCGGTGACTGCTCACCGGCTCGAGCGGGGATTTCTGAGCTCTTTCTTCCAAAAAGCGGGCGCGCAAAGTAGCAACGTCCGCCGGTGTGTCAAAACCAAATTCAGGCGTTTTTCACCACCACCCCCGGGCGGGCCATCCGCCCATGGCGATTTATTTCGCCTCCGCCTGCTTCTGCCGGGCCGCATCGATCTTCTGCTGGATCCTCCCGGGCGATTCCGCCTTCAGCTTCAAAGCCTGCTCCCAATACTGAATCGCCTCCCCGAGCTGCCCGAGCCGCTCGCAAGCGTCGGCCAGATGATCGTACACCACGGGGTCCGGTTCGGTGAGCCTGTCGATCGCGGCGAGCAGTTGCTTCTTCGCGTCCACGAATTTCTCCGCCTTGAAGTAATACCAGCCGAGCGAATCGAGATACGCGCCGTTCTCCGGGCTGATCTCGACCGCCTTCCGGATCAACTGCCCCGCCTCCTCGACGTTCTGCCCTGTGTCCACCCACATGTAACCGAGGTAATTGTACGCCTCGGGCGCCTCGGGATTCAGCGCGATGCTCTTGCGGAGAAGCTCGGCGGCCTTCTCCACCTGCCCCGCCTGCTCGGCGGCCGCGCCCCACTTGAAATAGAAATCCCCGTCGAGAAGCGCCTCGTTGCGCCCCTTCGCCTCGTCCACGACCGCGGCGAACACCCTCATCGCATCGGCGTGCCGCTACGCCGAGCGTCACGTCCGGCCGGTCCCGGAATTTCCTGCGCGCCTTCTCCATCGTCTCCACCGCGTCCTCGAACCGCTTCGCGCGCAATTGCATGTTCGCGAGATTGAAATGGTTCCTCGGCTCGCTCGCGTCGAGCACGAGCGACTGCTTGTAATGTTCCAGCGCCTTGTCGTTCTGCCCGCTCTGCTCGTAAAGCTCGCCGAGCATCTCGAAGAGATCGTTCCGGAGCACCTCGTTCGGATCGCGGGCAAATTGCTCGAGTATCGGAATCGCCTCCGCCTTGCGGTCGTTCGCGATCAGCGAGCGGATGTATTTTTCCCGCAGGTTCTTCGTGGCCTCGTCACGGGGCGCCTGGTTCAGCTTCACCGCGCGCTCGTAGAATTCGAGCGCCTCCTTGTTGCGCCGCGCGAGCACGAAGAAGTCGCCGGTCTGCGTGAGCACAGACGCATCGCCGGGCTTTGCCTCCACCGCCTTGCGAAACGCCGTCTCCATCTGCCGCAGTTCATCCGGCGTCGCGGTGCCGTCATCGGTGAGGAACGCCTTCCTCAGGTATCCCCCGAGATCGAGCCAGAAGGCGTGGTTCTTCGCCGGGCTCTTGAGCGCCCTGTCCAGCAACTCGCCGGCTTTCTTTTTGTCGCCGGCCTGCTGGTGCAATTCGTAAACGGCCGCCCACGCGGGGAAATGTTCCGGCGCGACCTCCATCGCTTTGTGCGCCACCTGCATCGCGAGATCCGGTTTGTTCAGATGCCGCGCGTAGATTTGCGAGAGATAGATTTGTGTCTGCGGTTCC
>JBEBGK010000763.1:0-2584 GCA_040081515.1 Chthoniobacteraceae bacterium | reverse complement strand
AGGTGACGCCGTCCTTTTGCCAGGCGTTGCGGGCGCGGAAGCTGCTGCCTTCGATACCGCTCACGCTTTCGCTCACGGTGACGCTGCCTTTGATGGGGCCACCGCCGCCGCCCCAGAAGTTCGCGTCCTTCGTGCCACGCACATCGACGTAGCCCATGAACAGGCCGCGATAATACGGATGTGGCCCGGGCGCGAAGGCGGTGACATCAATGCCGCGCGGTGTGCGCAGTGGATTGAAATACGCGGCGCTGGGCACGATGACGGGGCTGTTCGTCGGCGGTTGCGTGACGAAGCGGGCCAGCTCGACGGGCTTCTCGCCGCTGGTGGTGATGGCGAGTGCGCCGCTAAGTTTCTCGATGCGCAATGGTCCGCTCGCGGGCTGGGCGAAGGTGACGATGGGTTCGGCTTTCGTCTCCACTTTCGGCACAACTGCGGGCTGCGGTGTGGTGGAAGGCGCGGGCTTGGGCGCGATGACTGCGCTCGTCTTGCCGCCGATGCCTGGGGCGCTGACTTCGATGCGGTCGAGGCCGAAGACGAAGCCGTATTTGCCGATTTTGGCGTCCTGGTTGGCTCCGGTGGGTTCGATGACGATTTTCAGCGGCTGGTCCTTCGCTGTGGTGACGTTGCGGAAAATCACTGGCGGGGCGAGGCGCACGAAGCTGCTGCTATAAAGGTCGGCTTCCTGGATTTCGCCGTTGATGCGGATGCGGACGCGACCGTAGTCGCGGGCGAGCGTGGGGAATAGGGTCACGTCGTGAGTGCCGGGCGCGAGGTCGGGGAGGGTGAGCGTGAGGGTGTGGCCGAGCTGGACGCTGACCCAGAAGAGCTGTGCGCCACCGGACCACACATCGTTCTTGAAACCGGCCATGTCCTGCGTGCGCAACTCGCCTCCGGTGATTTTCGTGTGCTTGGGGCGGAGCGATTCGGCTTCGATGCGGGCGACGTTTGCGGCAGGTGCGAGCGAGGCTGGTTGCGTCACGGCTGTGGTGGCTGGCGAGGTGATGGAAACAGCCTGTCCATTGGGCAGCGGCACTTGTGCGGAACTGGCGAGGTATTTGACGAGGTCGGCCACTTGCGTGAGCGGAAGCGCATCGAAAAGACCGGGCGGCATGAGCGAGACAGGCATTTCTTCGCGCTTGGCGATGTTGGCCTTTTTCACATCGGTGGTGGTGCCGCCGGGCATGGCGAGCGTGAGGAACTCGGGCGTATCCGCGCGGACCATGCCGCTGACGACGGAGGCGTCCTTGAGCGCGATGACGTTCAGCAAATAATCGCGACCGACGACGGCGCTGGGCGCGAGCACGTTTTCCAGCACATAGGCGAGGTTGGCGCGATTCGAGCCGGTGAGGTCGGGGCCGAGCGCGATGCCTTCTCCAAAGAGCTGATGGCAGGTGCCGCAGGTCATTTGAAACACCTGTCGACCGCGCGAGGCATCGGCCTGGGACATGATGCGGTCATTGAGTTTGCCTTTCCAGGTCTCGATAGCGGCGGCGAGTTGTTTCAGGTCCACACCGCCGCCGCCGCGTGTCCAATGGCGGTCGATGATGGCGGTGATTTCGGCATTCTTGAAACGCGCGAACTGGTCGAGCATCACGGGCGAGATGAGCGAGGGAGCGAGCTTCTTGGCATCTACGGCTTGCAGCAGCACGAGTGCCATTTCGGGCCGGGTGGCGAGGATGTTGATGGCTTCGTTGCGCTGCTCCAGCGGGAATGCGGCGAGGTGAAAGACGAGCGCCTGCGCAGTGTCGGCACCGGGGGCGGTGCGCAAAGCTTTCACCACGGCGGGTAGCAGCGATTGGTCATCGAGCAGACTGCGGGCGAGCACGCCGAGTTCGGGGTCGGCTCCGGCTTGCAGCAACTCGATGGCCTGGATGCGTGCGGCGGCGTTGGCCTTCGTATCGCGAGCGATGCTGCGCCAGTGGGTGAAGAAATCCGCATCGGCAAAACGAGCGCCGAGTTTGCGCACGGTGTTGAGCACGGCGGTGTCGGAGGCGGCGAGTTTCTCGCCAGCGGCGCGGGCTTTGGCCCAATCGGCAGGTCGCGTGACGGGCGGGAGTTGTTCGAGCGCGAGGAGCAAGGGCGCGGCTCGTTGCGTGAAGCTGGTGGCGTCCGTAGCGGATGCAAGCGAGGTCATCAGCGCCTCGCGTCCGGCGGGAAACAACGCGGCGCGACGGGCGATGAACTCGCGCAGTTTTGGCCAAGTGGTGGCATCACTCATCACCAGCGCCCGCGAGGCATCTGCCTCCACGAGCGGCTCTAAGCCATACCAAACGAGCAGCGGGATGTTCGCGTCGTTTTGGTCGTTGCGATGGCGGATGAGCGCGGCGGCGATGCCCCAGCGCTGCTCCAGCGGAAGGCGTTGCAGCAGCGAGGCAGCGAACCGGCGTGTGACCATCGAAGCCTCGCTAGCAAGATGTTTTTCCATTGCGGCGACCGCATCCGCAGGCAGCGCGGATTTGCTTTCACCAAGAAACTGCAGCGCCCAGCCGCGCACATAGTCGCTGGAGTCGGTGAGGCGGGCGACGAGGTCTTTTGTATCGAGCAGGCCGCAGCTTCCCATCGTCCAGAAGGCACGGAGACGCAG
>JBEBGK010000762.1:0-2587 GCA_040081515.1 Chthoniobacteraceae bacterium | reverse complement strand
GTCGAAATTGCCCATTGACGATATTCCACGCCCCTGGCGTTTCCTCGCCGTTGCCGAACTTCCTGATGGCTGTGTGGTCCTCATTCACCACGAATGACTTTCTGCCCGCGTGCCCGGTCCATGTACCCACGTAGGCAGCCTCCGTGGCCAGACTTTTCGCTCCAGCCAGTTTTGCGCTCTCCGCCTTCTCCGCGGCTGCGGCTTTGGCTGCGGCTTCCGCTTGAGCCGTCCTGGCGGCTTTCTCCGCGGCTGCCGCCTTGGCCAGAGCCTCTGTCCGCGCCTTGGTCACCTTTTCTTCGTCCGCCGCCTTGGTCGCCTTCTCCGCGGCTGCCAGTCTGGCGGCGGCTTCCGCCTTGGCCGCCTCGGCCGCCTTCGCAGCCTCCGCCGCCTTCGCAGCCTCCGCCATCTGGGCCGCAATTGCCGCATTCCTTTCCTCCAGCGCCTCAAGTTGCACCTGCCGCGTGTAGAGCGCCATCACGTTCCGGCGCATGTGCGCCGATCTTTCCGTCCAGGACCTGTAGGCGGCGGAATTCATGAAGGCCACGCGCCCTGCTCCATCCTTGTCCGCGTATTTTCGCTCATCCTTCTGCTTTTTCCGGATCGCCTCCGCGTTGGCCCCGGCATCCGCCCCGCGAACCGGCGAACTCTTGATGATTCCGCCGCCGGATGAGATCGCAGGCACCTTGGCGGAAGCAAGCGCGGCGGCCTTTGCATTGGCGCGATCATCCATGGCCTTGGTGAGTGATTCGCAGACGGCCATCGCATTCCGGTAAATCTGCTGCCGGGCCGGGGTCTTCGCCGTGATCTGCCCCGCTGCGAAAGACGCGCGCAGCTTCTCCACGTCCACGCGCGGCAGCTTTGGGTCGCTCTCCAGCGGCGCGAGAATGGCGTCCAGGCACGGCTCCAGAAACGGGTCGAGCCGCCCCGAGGGCAAGCCGGAGCTGCCGGTGGAGGGAGTGACAGTGGGCATCTGCTGCTTTCTGCTTTTCTTCGCCGCATGCGCGGTCATTGGCAGCAGAACCGGGAGTGCAAGTCGTGTATTCATGGGGTGACGTTTTCGTAGCCTGAGCGGGATTCCGTGTCAGCCATTTCTTTGACTGCGGTATTGCGATGGCACGGCAAACTCCCTGCACGCGGAGCCGCGCGTCAGGGATCCTTGCGAACCATGGGCAAGTTTTTCCGGCTGATCATGCTCGTGCCGTCCTCCGAAAGCTTCGCCCGATAGCTGGCGGCTCCCTCCCATTTGATGACGAAATCGCCGTCCTCTTCGATGTCCCATTTCCCATGCGCCATCTCGCCACCTTTCCTCGTTCTGACAGCCGTGTGATCGTCCTTGATCACAAAAATGAGGTTTCCATCGGGCTCGACCCACGTCCCCACCAAGGAAGCCGCCTTCGCGTGGGCGCTCGTTCCGGCGGTTGCAGACGGCGCGACAGTCCTACCACCCGAATCCAAACCCCCTTTTTTCCACGGGGCAAAATGGATCAGCGCAGCGATGGCCGCGACCAGGACGAGACCGGCGGCGAGTGCGGCGACAGGCAGGCGCTTCCCTGGGGCGTGCGTGGGCGGCTTTGACGACTGCCCCACCATGGCGGGCAAGGTCGCGCTGGTGAATGCGTCGTACGCGGCGCGCAAGTCGGCGATCACTTCCCCGTAGCTCTGCTGCCGCTCGGCGGGGCTCTTCTGCATCATCTTCATCACCACGCGCGAAAGTTCCGCGGGGCACGCGGGCCACACGCTGCAGAGTTCCGGCACGGGCGCGGTGACGTGCTTGAGCATCACGGCCATCGCGGTGTCGCCCTTGAACGGCGTCTTGCCGGCGATGAAGTGGAAGAGCGTGCAGCCGAGGCTGTAGATGTCCGCGCGCAGATCCACGTCCTTTTTCCCCTCCGCCTGCTCGGGGCTGACGTAATGCGGCGTGCCCATCGAGGCGCCGGTCGTCGTCAGCGACTGGTCCTCGCCCGCGCTCTTCGCGAGGCCGAGATCGCCGAGCTTCACTTCGCCGTCGCTGGAGAGGAAGATGTTGTCCGGCTTGATGTCCCGGTGGATGATCTGCGCCTTGCGCCACGCGTAGTCGAGCGCCGTGGAGATGTGGATGGCGATGGCGATGGCCGCCGCGGAATCGAGGCATCCCTTGCGCTTCAGCCGCCCCTGGGCCGACTCCCCCTCGACGTATTCCATCGCAAACCAATGGAGCCCCTCGCTCTCGCCCGCGGCGTACACCTGCACGAGGTTCGGATGGTTGAGCGAAGCCGCCGCCTTCGCCTCGCGGCGGAAGCGCGCGATGAATTCCGGATCGGACGCGAGCGCGCCTTGCAACGTCTTCAGCGCGACGAGACGATCCAGTGAAACCTGCCGCGCCTTGTAAACCGCGCCCATCCCACCCTGCCCGAGGCGGCCGAGAATCTCAAAATCACCGAGGATCTGTCCGGCTTGGAACATGCGCACCGCAGGCTAGCGGCGCCGCATGAGAACGCACGACGCAAAAAAGAACGGAACGCGCGTCCGGGCTAGCCCTCGAACTTCTTCAGCACCAGCGTCGCGTTGTGGCCGCCGAAGCCGAAGCTGTTATTGATCGCCACGCGAA
>JBEBGK010000761.1:0-2589 GCA_040081515.1 Chthoniobacteraceae bacterium | reverse complement strand
CTGGCCAGCCTGCGCGGCGCATGATCGTCGTCGCGGACGCCTCGCCGCTCATCGCACTGGCGCGAATCGGGCGGCTGGAAATGCTGCGCGACGTATTCGGATCGATATGCCTCCCGGATGCGGTGTGACGCGAGGTGGTCGAGGCCGGGGTGAATCGAACGGGTGCCGATTTGGTGCTGCACGCCGGCTGGATCGAGCGGCGGTCTGTCACCGATGACACCTTGGTGTCCGTGCTTCGGCGCGATCTCGGTGCCGGCGAAGCGGAGGCCATCGTCCTCGCCCGTGAGATCGGAGCCGCTCTCGTGCTAATGGATGAACGCATGGGCCGGGCGGCGGCGATGCGTCTGGGCCTGCGGGTGACCGGCTTGGTAGGGGTGCTCATCGAGGCACGCGAACGCGGGTTGCTCGCCGACGCCGAAGCGGTGGTCGAGGCGTTGCATCAACGGGCGGGATTCTGGCTGTCGGAGGAACTCCGGCGGATGGTCATTGGGCTCTGATATCGGTGATATCGGGCAACAAGGAACAGACTGATTATCTGCGTCTGGATTGTCTGAGCCGGCCGCGCTGGAGGCGCGGAGGAAGTCGCTGCTGCACCAGGCGTTCACCGGGGAACTTTCACCCAGAAATCCCACAGCGGCACCGTGAAACTCGCCGCCGGCGAAATCATCCTGCGGCAAGGCCAGCTCGCGAGCGCCCGCTTCACCGTGGACATGACGAGCATCGCCAATGAAGACATCAGCGACTCCGCGATGAACGCCATGCTCGTCGCGCACCTGCGCTCCGCCGATTTCTTCGACACGGAGCACCATCCCACCGCGCAGTTCACCGCCGGGACGGCGGAGAAAATCGCCACCTGCACCGAGGGCACGCCGAACTTTCTGCTGCGCGGCACCTTCACGCTCCGGGGCATCAGCCGCCCGCTGGGTTTGCCATCGCCCTCCGGCGATGCCCTTCGGGCTGCCTGCGGCAGGCTATGTCGCTCCGCTCCATTCTCGTGCTCATCGCCATGGATGGCCCGCGCATCACCGGCCAGGGCGTGCTCACGCTCGACCGCACCGAATTCGGCAGCCACTACGGCTCGGGCAAACTCTTCCGTTTCCTCGGCAAACACATCGTCAACGACCACATCCACCTCCACCTGAAGATCCACGCGGAGCGGGAGGGGTGATAAGTGGCTCCCCGATCCCCCGCACGGGCACGGCGTGAGGGACGTTGCCGGTTTGCAGGCGGACGTCGTGGAATTCCTTGGGCGGGAATTTGACGCCGGGCACCTTGTGCGCTGGAAGGATGCAGTCTGAACTACGAAGGGCACGAAGGGAGGATGCCGGGCGATGGAGACGTGCGCGCGATTGAGGCCAGTGGAACAAGGGGTTGATTATTGGAATCATGCCCACGCGGCGCTCCGCTCAGGATGACTGCAATTTGGATGCGATTGCCCTGAGCCCGACCCATTTTCACAACCGCGGGAGGATTGCGTCTGCGCGCATCGTACGTTCCATTCGAGGCCGGAACATGAAAGCCCTTGGTACCATCGCAGCCCTCCTGATCGGCATGGTCGTGCTTTCCCTCGGCATCCACCGAAATGAAATCGAGCGACTCGCCAATGACATCCGGATTCGCAACGCGCGGAATGAGCGCGAGTCCATCCGCAAAGCAGTGGCGACCATCCGCGCGGAATGGCAGATGCAGGGCGGCGATTGGTTCGGCAGGCTTGCCGATGGGGAGGTCATCCGGCTGGAGGCGCCGCAGGTCAGCGTCACGACTTTGAAGGAAGGTCGCCCTCTGTGCTGTCGATGGTATGGCGAGATCGCCGTCAAGGCGGACCGCTGGGATCATCCCGGAACGCCGGAGAAGGAGCCGTTCTTGAAGACCTACACCGTCCTCGTGCGTGACTCGAAGCAAGTCGAGATCCTCGACACCACCGGGCCCGAAGTGGATTTTCCAAAATCCGGCAATGGGATGGTCCACGGAGGGCACTGAAGCACACGGAAGGAAGAACAAGGGGTATCCACACGCACTCGCCCGCCGGGTGAGTGCGTGCGTTTGCTCAAGCCCTTTGTTTCTGTGTCCTTCCATGTCTTCCGTGGCCAGCCAATCACGGATTGAGGATTACGAATCAGACGGAAGCGCCTTGCTTTCTGCCGCCGGCTCAAGACTCCGGCGGGACGGGCACCTCCACGTATTCCAGCGCCCATTCCCGCATGAATCGCACGCGCGACGGGCGGATGCGGTAGATGATCAGTTCCGGATTCTCCGGCGTGCCGAGGTAGCGGCGCAGAAGCGGGTTGCTTTCCCAGATCGCATGGAGCGTCGCCGTGTCGGTGACGACGTCGGCCTGGCCGGTGATGCGCACCTGGTCGTGCTGTTCGTCGAGGTAGCACAGTTCGCAGCGCGGATTCGCGGAGAGCTCGCGCGTCTTTCCGTATCGGCGCAGGTTCGCCACGTAGATCGTGAAGCCGTCCACGCGCACGGGGGAAACAGGCCGGACGCGCGGCTGCCCGGCCTCGTCCACGGTGGCGAGCATGGGGAACTTCGCGCGGCGGATGACTTCATGGCAGAGCTGTTCGGCTTCACCGGGCGGGATGGGCG
>JBEBGK010000760.1:0-2596 GCA_040081515.1 Chthoniobacteraceae bacterium | reverse complement strand
CTCACATTGATGGATGCATCGAGAATCCACAGCAGCGAGGCGGCGGTCCACACCGCGGGCGAGTCCGGCATGAAGAAGAGCGTGATGCTCGCGAGAATCGCGCCGACGAGAAAGTAGGGGCGGCGGCGGCCGAGGCGCGTCCATGTGCGATCGCTCATCGAGCCCACAATCGGCTGCACGACGAGACCGGTGACGGCGCCCGCGAGCCAGAGGAAAGGGATGCGGTCCGGGTCCGCGCCGAGCTTTGCATAAATGGCGCTCATGTTCGCCTGCTGGAGCCCCCAGCCGAACTGGATGCCAAGAAACCCGAAATTTATGTTCCAGATCTGCCAAAAAGTGAGACGGGGCTTTTGCATGGGACGTGAACTGTTTAACGCCGGGGTTCGTGCGGCATCCTGAACCGCCTCACAAGCTGCGAGCAACCCTTTCCCCTGCTCCAAGAGATGAACCGTTCACTCTGCCCCGCCGTCTTTGCGGCAATCTGCCTTGCGTGCTCGGTTTCCGGGGCACCGGACACGGAGGACTGGCCGGCGGACGCGGTGTGGTATCAGATCTTCCCCGAGCGCTTCCGCAACGGCGACCCGGGCAACGACCCGACACGCGACATGCTCGAGTGGCCGATCAAGCCCTCGGATCAATGGCGCATCTCATCATGGACCGCCGACTGGTACCAGCGCGACGAGTGGGAAAAGGAGCTCGGGCCCGACTTCTACAAGGACGGCGCGCTGGACCGGCGCTTCGGCGGCGACTTGCAGGGCGTCCTCGACACGCTGGACTACCTCGCCGACCTCGGCATCAACGCGATTTACTTCAATCCCCTCTTCTACTCCCGCTCGCTGCACAAATACGACGGCAACACCTTTCATCACATCGATCCTGTGTTCGGGCCGGACGTGAAGGGCGACCTCGCAATGATCGACTCCGAGATCGGCGGTGACCCGAAGACGTGGAAATGGACCGCTGCGGACAAGCTTTTCCTGAAGCTGCTCGCGGAGGCGCACCGGCGGGGAATCCGGGTGATCCTCGATGGCGTTTTCAATCACACCGGACGCGACTTTTTTGCGTTCAAGGATCTGCAAAGAAACCAGGAACGTTCCCGGTATCGCGACTGGTACATCGTCGAGTCCTTCGACGATCCGCGGACGAAGCGCATCGAGTTCGATTATCAGGGCTGGTGGGGATACAAGACGCTGCCGGTCTTCGCATCCACCGCAGATCGCAATGACATCGCACCCGGGGCAAAGGCGTACATTTTTGACGCGACCAGGCGCTGGATGGATCCGGATGGCGACGGCAATCCCGCGGACGGCATCGACGGCTGGAGGCTCGATGTCGCACCGGAACGCCCGGCGAAATTCTGGGCGGACTGGAACGCGCACGTCCGCCGGCTCAATCCTGCGGCCTACACGAGCTGCGAGATCTGGAGCGACGCGTCGAAGCTGATCCGCGAGGGCGGCTTTTCGGCGGCGATGAATTACCATGCATTCGCGATTCCGGTGAAAGGTTTCCTTGTCGATGCGCGGATCACGGCATCGCAATTCGCGCGATTGCTCGACGAGCGCCGCGTCGCACTCCCGGGGAGCGCGGTGGACGTGATGCAGAACCTGATGTGCTCGCACGACACCGAGCGGCTCGCCTCGATGATCGTGAACGCGGACCTCGCGAACTACACCGACCCGCAGAAAATCGCCTACAACACCAACGGCATCTGGGGCCCGCCGCCGGCCTACAAGATCCGCAAGCCCGATGGCCGCGAGCGCTCCATCCAGCGGCTCGTCGTCCTTTTCCAGATGACCTACCCCGGTGCGCCGATGATCTACTATGGCGACGAGGCCGGCATGTGGGGGAACAACGATCCCGACGACCGGATGCCGATGGCTTGGGCCGACATGAAGTTTGCGCCGCAGGCGATCGATCCTCGGGGTGCCCCACGGCAGCCTGATGACCCCGGGTTCGATGCCGCAGTGTTCCAATTCCACAAGTCGGCGATCGCACTGCGAAAGGGACACGACGCGCTGCGACACGGGGAATTCCGCCCGGCCGGGGCGTTCGACGATGCAAAGGTGATTGCCTTCGAGCGCCGATCTCCCCGCGAGAACCTCCTCGTCGTCCTGAACCGCAGCGAGCAGGCCCAAACCGTCCGACTCGCGGCGCCGGCGGGCTCCTCCGCCGCGCAGGTGATCTTCTCCACCGGCAATGAGACGGCGACTGTTGGGCGTGATTCTGCAAGCGGCCCGCTCAACGTGAAACTGCCGGCGCTCACCGGCATCGTGATCGCGCCATGAACCGGATGGATTTCAAGGGAGTCGCAATCTCCCTTGAGAGCCCGCAACGCCTGCTACACTGAGGTTCCCCTCTTCCACCCCATCACTCATGCCCGGCAATCCCACCATCCGCGATGTCGCCCGTGAAGCCGGTGTCGCCCCGGCCACCGCGTCACTCGCCCTTCGGAACTGTCCGCGTCTGCGGAAGGAAACCTGCGAACTGGTCCAGCGCGCCGCGGAAAAACTCGGCTATCGCCCGAACGCCATCGCCTCGCAGCTTCTCGCCCATTTGCGAGCCAGCCGGACTCCGAAGTACCAGGCGACGCTCGGCC
>JBEBGK010000759.1:0-2597 GCA_040081515.1 Chthoniobacteraceae bacterium | reverse complement strand
CCGTGGAACCATCGAGACCGAACGCCGTGAACAGCGCCTTCACGATCACCGGCGCGCCCGCGATGATCAGCCCGCCGATGATGGACAGCTTGCCCGAGTCGGTATCACCGCGCCGGATGGCGAAGCCGCCCCCGACGACACAGATGGTGCCGAAGATGAATCCGATGAGCATGACGATGCCCATCGCTTTGCTCGCGCCTTCGGCAAGGCCGCCGGCAGCGAGGATGGGTGCGAATTGATTTGCGAGTAGTAGTGATTTCATAAGGGCACCGTTCTATCGCGTCGCGACACACCTGCTGCTCCCGCGCCAGAGCCACTTCACGCGCGCCGCCGTGCCACGCTCTGCGGATGAATCCACTCTCCATTTCACCCGACCGTCTCGAACATCTCCGCCACCTCGAAGCACACCTCACTGCGCAAATCCGCGGACAGGATCACGCCATCCCGCGCATCGCATCCGTCCTGCAACGCGGCGAACTCGGCCTCGCACCGCAAGGCCGTCCGCGCGGCAGCTTCCTCCTCCTCGGCCCCACCGGCGTGGGCAAAACGGAAACCACCATCGCCTTCACGCGTTACCTCCTCGGCGACGAAAAACTCTTCCGTTTCGACATGTCCGAGTTTCAAACGCAGGACAGCGTCGGCCTCCTGCTCGGCGGCAAGCTCGGCGAAACCGGCCTTCTCGGAATGGCCGCCGCAAAATCCCCGACCGGCACGCTGCTCTTCGACGAAATCGAAAAGGCCCACCCGCGCGTGCTCGACGTGTTCCTGCAAATCCTCGACGCCGCCCGCGTCACGATGGCCAACGGCGCGGTGCTCGACCTGAGCGGCTACTACATTGTCTTCACCTCCAACCTCGGAGCCGCCGAAATCCTCAACCTCCAGCCCTCGTCCTTCACGACGATGGAACGCCACGTCCTCGCCAAAGCCCAGCGCTCCCTGCGCCCCGAACTCTTCGCGCGCATCACCGAAAAGCTCGTCTTCAACCGCCTCAGCTACGACGTGCAACTCGAAATCGCCCGCCTCCACATCACCCGCGAACTCGCCCAACTCCGCACCAAAGGCTTCGATCTCACCCTCGACGAATCCGTCTTCCCCTTCCTCCTCCAACGCGGCTTCCACCCCCGCCTCGGTGCGCGTCCACTCCGCGACGCAATCGAGAAGCATCTCCGCGGAGCCGTCGCCGACGCCCTTCTGGTGGAACTCGCCCCACGCACCGGCAAATTCGTCGTGTGCGGCGACGAGCTTGTCCTCTCGCAAGGCGGCGATCCTCACGAGACGTGAGCAGTCGGTCCCGCGCTTCGTGGAAGCCGGATGCAGATGAAAATCCTCTGCGATGATCTGCGCCGCCCGCAGCGAAGCGACCGGCAGGGAGCACAGCGAGGACGGCGCAGATGATCGCCTGCCACCCCAGAAACTCGGGAGTCTGTGCCGTGGGCGCGCGGCAGCCGACCGCTGCACAGTCTCCCACGGCGAAGCCGCGTCAGGAAGGCGTTACGGAAACCTGGGTTTCCGTTGAGATGGATGAGCCGAAGACGGCGGAAGGAACCGCTCGCAAGGCTAACCTACATTCGTGAGAAGTCAGGTGCCGGGACAAAACTCACAAGGGCCGTCTCCTTTTCTTCGAGAAGAAGATGCACAGTGACCGCATTTTCAACACGGCTCACGCGGAATGCGTTGTAGCGAACCGATTTCGGGATGATCCGCTTGCGACAGCCTCGACAGGTCATGACGAGGTGATTGAAAATCCCTGCGTCATCGTAGCGTTTCACGTCGCAAAAGTTCAAAATGACGATGCTGATGGCTGGAATGGATCCTCTCGCCATGACCTTATTTTCTTCGAGGCATCACCGGCTACACGAGAGCGCAACCGCCGTCGCACTCGGCAAGTGCGAGAAGGTTGTCGTTCCACTTGCCGTCCGCGTGTGTTCGGAGGTAGGGGAGTTTTCCCGTTTCTCGAACGACGGCGATCTCAGCCCTTTTTCCTGTGGTCGAATCAACCGTATAAAAGGAATCGGCTTTTGAATCGATCCGCTGGATTGCGGATTCACGGGTGATTTTCCATTTTCCCGCGATGTTCCCGATGTGGGTGATGTGCTCGTGCGTGCTGAAGCGGTTCGGCTTCGTGATGCAGGTGATTTGGTGTGTGGTCATGTTGGCTGGGATCAGTGGCGTTGGTCTTTGGGCGGACACGGGTCATTTCCGTAGCTGTCCTTGTCGCGGATTTTTCCGTCTCGCCCGTGAATCACGACTTCAGCCCTCTGGTTAATCGCAATTTCTCTGGCCCGCTCAATGGCGGCTTGCTGGGTTTCATGGTGGGACGTGTCTTTATCGGCGTTCTCGCCGCGCACGGCCCAGCCATCCTCTCGTCGAACTACATGTTGATTTGGCATAACGCTGCGGATGTAAGCCGCCGTCCGCTTACATGCAAGGACAAAATCAGAGCAGTGCTACGCCCGCATTCTCCCGCCACATTTCTCCGACGCGAATCATCGCAACGACCGGGTTCACGTCGAAGATTTCCGAGATGTGGCGAACGGCATCATCTCGTTTCTCGCGAGGAATGATCGAAACACCTGTGACTTCACCAGACCGAAGAA
>JBEBGK010000758.1:0-2598 GCA_040081515.1 Chthoniobacteraceae bacterium | reverse complement strand
GGCTCCCGTCCCTCCATTCCCACCAGCCCCACCGCGCTCGTGCTGCCGGTCGCGCAGATCGTCCGCGAGGCGCAGGCACGCGGCGTGGATGTGCTGGTGGACGGCGCGCACGCGCCCGGAATGCTGCCGCTGAACCTGCGCGAACTCGGCGCGGCCTATTACACTGGCAACCTGCACAAATGGGTGTGCGCGCCACGCGGCGCGGGCTTCCTGCACGTCCGCCGCGACCGGCAGGCCGGGCTGCATCCCGCTGTGATCAGCCACGGCTACAACACTCCCCGACCGGGACGTTCGCGCTTCCATGATGAGTTCGACTGGCAAGGCACCCTCGACGTCACCGCGTGGCTCTCCGTTCCGGTCGCGCTTCGCTTTTGCGCAGGCCTGTCTCCCGGCGGATGGCCGGAATTGATGGCGCGCAACCGCCGGCTAGCGCTCACCGCGCGGACGCTGCTCTGCGAACGGCTCGGCGTTCCGCCACCCTGCCCGGCGGCGATGCTCGGCTCCATGGCCACGCTTCCCCTTCCGGAGATCCTTCAGCCTCGCGAGCCGGGCGAGTCGCGCGCCGTCATCTCACGCTTCGATCCGCTGCAATCCTCGCTGCTCGAACAGCACCGCGTCGAAGTCCCCCTCCTCCGCTGGGGAAGTCCCGCGCGGCGCTGGTTCCGCATCTCGGCCCATGGGTATAACGGCATCGGGGATTACGAACTCCTCGCAACGGCACTCGTGGCAGCGACAAAAGCCGACCAAGCTTGACCAAGATCAACGGATGCACGACCCGGGACGGGTTATTAAACTGCAAAGCCATGAAACGCGCGCACTGCCTGCTCTTCACCCTCCTGCTCGCCACGGCGCACGCCGAGGATTTCCAGGGCGCCGACCATCCGCTCGAATACGACCGGCCGCCCACCAGCTACAGCGACACCCAGCCGAATGACCCGGTGACCGCCCTGCAGCAGAAGATCGCCAGCGGCGAGCTCAAGCTGGAATGGGACGACAAATTCGGATACCTGCCCGCGGTGTTGGACGCCTTCGGCGCAAAGAAGTCCTCGCAGACGCTCGTGATGTCGAAGACGTCGCTCCAGCGTCGCCACATCAGCCCGGAGAATCCGCGCGCGCTCTACTTCAGCGACGACGTTTACATCGGCTACATCCCCGGCGCGCCGGTGATGGAGCTCTCCTCCGTCGATTCGAGACTCGGCGGGACCTTTTACTTCCTCGAACAGGACAAGGTGCGGAAACCGAGGTTCGTCCGCAGCACCGACTGCCTGTCGTGCCACGGCGGGCAGCGTTCGCTCGGCGTGCCCGGCCATTTCGTCCGCAGCGTGCCCACGGATCCAACTGGCGAACTGATCACGCTCGAGGAAGTCCGCGACATCACACACTGCACGCCGTTGAAGGATCGCTGGGGCGGCTACTACGTCACCGGCAAGCACGGCACGCAGCCACATCGCGGCAATCTCATCGGGGAAAAGGATATCGCGCGCTTCAACGAGGAGCCGCTCTTCAAGGGCAACATCACGGATCTTTCCTCCTATTTCGACACCTCGAAATACTACGGCACCGGCAGCGACATCCTCGCGCTGATGATCCTGGAGCATCAGGCCCACATGCACAATTACGTGGCCCGCCTGAACATCGAGGCGCGGCAGATGCTCGCTTCCTACGGCCATGTGCGCTACATGCGCGCGCAGGTGGATGCATTCCTCCGCTACCTGCTCTTCGCGGAGGAATTCCCGCTCGTCGGCCTGATCGATGGCAACCCGGAATTCGTGAAGGATTTCGCCGCGAACGCCATCCGCGACTCGAAGGGACGCAGCCTCAGGGACCTCGACCGCAAGTCGCGCCTCTTCAAATACCCGTGCAGCTTCCTCATCTACTCGCCGTCCTTCGACGCCATCGCCGCGCCCATCAAGGAAGTCCTCCTCCAGAAGCTGCACGACATCCTGACGGGGAAAAATGAAGATCCCCAGTACGCCCGCCTCGCTCCGGGCGACCGCAAGGCCATCCTCGAAATCCTGCTCGAGACGAAGAAGAACCTTCCCGACTACTGGCGGAAATCGTAGCGTTTTGCGTCGGTGCACGAGGGCAGGCCGGGCTTATTTCGCTTGCGATTCGAAGGAAAACCGCTCCCGAAGGGGGCTCAGATACATCAGCGCCAGCAGCGCTCCCGAAATGAGATCCTGAAGGTACAACAGGAGGCCAGCCGCCGGGAGATAGAGCCCGCTCGAGCACACGCTCACGAGGAAAGCGTCGCATGCCATCACGGTGATCAGGCACAGCCGGCCCGGGTTCCAAAGCAGGAAGCAGAGCAACTGGGAGATTCCCCAGAGCACCGGTCGGACGGACCACACCAAGGAGGCGAAGTTGCGGAGCCAGAGCGGAGTCTCGTTCTGCTCCTCCAGCCACTGGCTGACCTCTGGAGCAGGATGAAGCTCAAGCCGCGGAAGGAGCAACAGACTCACCAGACCGAGCAAGACATTCGCCAGCACCAGCAATCGGAAAATATTCGCGATCCGTTGGGCCGAACCGGCAGCCGCCGGCATTGCGGATTCGCCGCTAAGCCGCCCAGTTCGAATGTCTCCCGCACCAACCGGAGAC
>JBEBGK010000757.1:0-2599 GCA_040081515.1 Chthoniobacteraceae bacterium | reverse complement strand
GGTGAGCCGCGCGTGGACCTGGATCACCGTCCTGGCAAAGCGAACGCGGTGAATTTTCCCCTGCGGAGTGAGATCGATGAACGCCGAATGCGCGAGACGGGCGACACCGGCGCGCAGCGAGCAGAGATCCGCGCTGAGGTGCAGCGGGAGCATCGGGATGCAGCGGTCGGCGAGGTAGGTCGAGTTCGCGCGGCGGCGGGCCTCATGGTCGAGCGCCGTGCCGGGGCGCACATAATGCGCGACGTCGGCGATGTGCACGGTGAGGCGCCAGCCCGATGCGGTCCGCTCCACGGAGACCGCGTCATCGTGATCCTTCGCGTCGTCGGGATCGATGGTGAGGACGAACTGGCCGCGGCAGTCCTCGCGCTTGGCGATTTCCGAATCAGGAATCGGATCGCGGAACGCCTGGGCTTCCTTCACGCAGGCGGCGGGGAATTCGCCGGGCAGGTTGTGGGCGCGGATGACCGAGAGCATGTCGATGCCTGGATCGGTGGCGTCGCCGAGGAGTTCCACGATGCGGCCCGAGGGCGTTGCGTCGGTGCTGGTCCACGAGTCGAGCTTGAGCAGCACCTTGTCGCCGACGCGGGGAGGCCGCGCGAGTTTTCCACCGCCGGGACGGACGAGGAACACATGCGGATTGCGCGGGTCGTCGGGGATGATGCAGGGCTTGCCGTGCTGCTGCTGGTAGAGGCCGACGATGCTCTCCCGCGCGCGGCGGATGACGCGCGTCACACGGACCTGGTCGCCACGGGTTCGCGATGCCTCCACGGTGTCGCCGTGCAGCGCGGTGCCGGTGGAGCCGTCGGCGACCCACGCGATCAATTTGTCGTCGCCGCCGATGAGGCGTGCTCCGCCGCGGAGGTTGAAGAGGAGGGTTCCCGAGAGTGTGCGTCCTTTTGGTTGTTTCATGTGCGACGGGCTTTCCGGGCCGCGGTGACAAATTGCGCTGCCCGTGCAGTCACGCGGTCCCACGCGCCGGCCTCGAGGGCGTCGCGCTGCAACAGCGTGGAACCGGCGCCGACCGCGACGCATCCGGCGGCGAAAAAGTCCGCCACATTCTCCGGCGTGACGCCGCCGGTGGGGATGATCCTGAGCATCGGAAGTGGGGCGAGGATGGTGCGGATGTAGGCGTGTCCGAGATGATCGGCGGGGAAGATCTTGATGAAATCGGAGCCGAGCTCGTGCGCCGTGAGCGCCTCGGTGGGAGTGGTCGCGCCGCATGCGATGGGCACTCCGTAGCGGTTGCAGATCCGGATCACATCCGGACGCACAACCGGGGTGACCACGAACTGCGCGCCCGCAATCATCGCCTGGCGCGCGGTCTCGGCGTCGAGGACGCTGCCCACGCCGATGGCGAACCGGTCGCCGGAAGTCTTGCGCGCTTCCGCGATCACATCGAGCGCCGAGGGGGTGGTCATCGTGACCTCCAGTGCGGTGATGCCGCCGGCGGCGAGCGCGCGGATGGCATCGACAAGCCGTGTGGCGGAGTCCGCGCGAAGGATGCCAATCACGCCGGGATCGAGCAGCCTTTGGACGAGGTCCGTTTTGTTCATCGCCCCACTATGCACGAGCGGGGGTGCCGTGTGGCAAGCCTTGAGCGGTCAGTGATTCTGGATCTGCGCGGAGATCACCGACTTGAGCGACTTCAGCGCGAGCTCCTGGATGCTGAAGGGTTTCGGGATGAATTCGTTCCCGCCGCGCAGCGAGGATTTCACCCGGTTCTCGAGCGAAGTGTTGCCCGAGATGAAAAAGACGGGCGTTTCCGCGTGGAAGGCCATGTTGCGGATATGGGCGCAGAGCTCGAACCCATCGAGGTCGGGCAGATGGACATCGAGGATGATCAGGTCGTAGCGGTTGCCTGCGAGTTCCGCGACGGCCGCGCTGGAATAGAGTGCGTAGTCGGTCTTCAGTCCCACCATGTTCAGCGCGTCCACGACCATGGCGCAGGTGGATTCGTCATCGTCCACGACGTAGGCCCGCGCATCGTTGAGCGCGACGGATTGCTCGATCTCGGGATCGGACACGAGGGAGGCAATCAGTTCGATGGTCTGGTTGACCGTGCGAAGCGTGCCCTGTGAGATCTGGTCCGGAACGTGGTGCATGTCCACCAGCAGGGCGACAAATGCGACGCAGACACGGTGAAGGATGGGATGCCCCTGATCGCGACCGGCATCGGCGAGCGACTGCGCGCGCGTCTTCAATTCTTCGAGCAGATTCAGATTTGCAGGCTCCCGGCTGAACGTCTGGAAGCACCGGCGGAGGCCGAGGATGGATTCTTTTCCCGAGCCGTCGGGGTCCCCTCCGGGCTGGGCGGCATCGGCAGGCGTTCCTGGCTGCAGCTTGTTGGTTCCACCAGCGGCCGTAGCGCCCGCTTTCTTCGCGGCAACCTTGGCGAGGAGACGCGCTTCCGCGAGGCTTGCGCTCAGATTGCGAATCTCGCGATGGGCGTTGTCGAGCTGCGCGGCCAGTTCGATCATGTCGAGGCGCCGCTTTTCGAAATGGTCGCGGACCTCGTCCCGCTCGGCCAGCTTCGCCTGTGTCCCGCGGAGCGCATCCGTCAGGCGCGCGATTTCCGCGGTCTGCTGGTTGATCTGATTCT
>JBEBGK010000756.1:0-2599 GCA_040081515.1 Chthoniobacteraceae bacterium | reverse complement strand
ATCCGGGTCACGGCGCCGGTGAGCCCTTCGGCCTTCAGCAGGTCATCCAGCGTTTCGACAAGCCCCGTCGCGAGCAGGGGCTTGCCGTCATACAATTTCGCGGCTTCGCGTCCGTTGAGGCTCAGGAGCGTGTCCTTCGAGTCCACGAGCGTGTCGCCCACCCGCAATTCCTTTTCGATCAGGATGAACGCCTCGGCGATGTCGGGATTATGGCCGTTCTCCTCGGAGACGCCGCGCATTTTTGCGGTCATGAACGAGTCCACCGTGGATTTCATCGTGGTCTGCAGGTCCGCGCCTTCGCCGCTGACGACCGCGGCGGCGCCGATGGTGGCATCGGGGCGCATGTAGATTTTTTTGGTCGCGAGCGAGACGAGCGCGCCGGCGGAGATGGCGTGGGGATTCACGAAGGTGATGACGGGGATCTTCGTCTTGTGCAGGAGCTCGAAGATCTCGAGCGTCACGTCGAGCCGCCCGCCGGGCGTGTCCATGTCGAGGATGAAGGCGCTCGCGCCGGCCCGCTCGGCGGCTTTCAGCGAACGGCGGAGAAACGCGAAGATGGGAGGGCTCACTTCGTCCTTGAAGGGGAAGACGAAGACGGGCCCCGCGGGCTCGGCGGCGGTTGCCGATTTGCCTTCGGGAGCCGCGGGCTGCGACACGGCCGGCGATTTGTCGTCACCAGATTTGATGGCCGCCCCGAGCGGCGAGATCAGCGTGAGGGCTGCGAACAGAAAATGGAGGAAGCGCATGGGCATGATGAAGGAAGCTTGTGGCGTGCCGGTGTGTCCGCAAGGGAAAAGCGGGTCCCTGAAATCCCGGCGTTGCGAGGCAGGCTTCTTGCGGATAGAATCGCCACTCATGCGTATCTCGACCTTTCGACCGCTCGCATTGGCGCTGGGCATCCTGCTGGGAGGCTGTGCGAGGGATACCATTCACACCATGGTTGTCAGCGTACCGGACCAGAAGCTGGCGCTCTACCGGAAGGGGCAACTGGTGCACCTCTATGACGTCTCCACGTCGAAGTTCTGCCTGAGTTCGCGGGAGGGCAGCTACGGGACGCCGCTCGGGAAACACGAGGTGGCGAAGAAGATCGGCGGAGGGCAGCCCGAGGGGATGAAGTTTTCCGGCCGCAGGCCCACGGGCGAAATCGTCCAGCCGAATGCGCCGGGACGCGACCCGATCGTCTCGCGGATCCTGTGGCTGACCGGCCTGGAGAGGACCAATCGCAATTCATACAGGCGGTGCATCTACATCCATGGCACCGCCGAGGAGTGGCGGGTGGGGACGCCGGCGAGCTATGGCTGCATCCGGATGCGGTCCCACGATGTGATGAATCTTTACCGTACGATCGGGGTCGGGGCGAAAGTGGAGATCGTGAATGAGCCCCTGGTGCTTCCGGCACCGGAACCCGAAGGGCCGCCCGCGCCGGACGGGACGATCGCCCAGGCGGCCGCCGCTCCGCAGACCGCGCACTGATTTGCGTTAGGCGCTTGTAAACATCATCCATGAACCGGCGGCTTATCATCGAGCTTCAGAGGCGTTCGCTCGCTGAATATGCCGTTTTCATGACCATTTTCGGTGTCGGGGCGTTCCTGATAGCCGTCGTTGTTGTCGCGCTCGGCAGCGATTCATTGCGCATTCCCGCCCGCCTGCAGTTCTCCACCCTTATCGTCCTCTGGCTGGCGCTTGTGTTTTACCTTTGGCTTCACTTTCGCGCCGCCGCTAGCCGCGCGAAGTTAACGCCGACGTCCACCCGGCTCTTTCACACGATCCAGTATGTGGCTCTCGGCTTTGCCGCATTGCCGCTGATTTTATCACGCGCTGTCGGCTTCACCGTCTTTATCGTCATCTCATTCGGCGTCGAGGTGGCTCTTGGCTCATTCTTCTTCTGTTACATTCTTCTCGCCGCGACGCTGTGCCGCCGCGTTCCATCATCATCGGTTATGGGTCTTGCTGCTGCCCTCGGCGGCATTTACTTTTCCTACCGGCACGTCTTGACGCTTTGAACGAAGTGCGCATGCGCTGCGAAGTGCTTCGCCGGTCCCGGTGGCTGCTTCCGCCACCGCCTTGCCGCCCACGGTGCAGCCGCCGCGCACTGATTCGCGATCAGCGCGAGAGGTCGTCCTGCCCGAGGACGATGAATCCGCTCCCGGTGAGCACCGAGGTCGCGCATTCGTTATCCTCGACGTGGAGCGCGAGGGTGGCGTGGCCGTGCGGCCGGGTGAGGAGCGCGTAGGCGCCGAAGATGTTCACCTCGGCGGCGAGCAACGCGGTGAGCACTTCGCCGAAGTGGGTGGCTTCCTTCAGCTCGACGACGACGAGCTGCCAGATGGAGAAGGGGATGGAGTGAACCTGGAAGATTTCCTCGACGGCCTCGGGATCGCTCACGACGATGCGGACGATCGCCGTGTCCGCGCTGGGCTCGATCGTGGTGCCGAGCACGTGGACGTGGTGCTCCTTGAGCAGGCGCACCACGTCGAGGAAAGCGCCGACTTTGTTGCGCCGGAAAATGCTGAATTGAACGACCCGGTCGCGATTGGCGCCGGCGGCGGTTTTCGTCCGCTGGGACGGTGGGTTCTTCGATGGCATGGGTTACTTGTAA
>JBEBGK010000755.1:0-2606 GCA_040081515.1 Chthoniobacteraceae bacterium | reverse complement strand
TGCTCGTCGGAAGCGTGCCGCGCAAGCAGGGCATGGAGCGGAAGGATCTGCTGGGCATCAACGGGAAGATCTTCATCGGACAGGGCAAGGCGATTGAGAAAAATGCGGCCAGCGACGTGCGTGTGCTCGTCGTCGGCAACCCGTGCAATACGAACTGCCTGATTGCGATGAACAACGCGAAGGGCGTGCCGGAGGATCGGTGGTTTGCGATGACGCGCCTCGACGAAAACCGCGCAAAGACGCAGCTCGCGAAGAAGGCCGGCGCGGACGTGACCGCGGTGAGCAACCTCGCGATCTGGGGCAACCACAGCTCGACGATGTATCCCGATTTCGACAATGCGAAGATCAACGGCAAGCCCGTCCCTGAGGTGATCAAGGACGAGGCGTGGCTGAAGGGCGACTTCATCGCCACGGTGCAGCAGCGCGGGGCGGCAATCATCAAGGCCCGTGGCCTGAGCAGCGTGGCGAGCGCGGCGAATGCGGCGATCGACACCGTCCGTTCACTCGTCACGCCGTCGCCCGCGGGGGACTGGAACAGCGTGGCCGTCTGCGCGAAGGGCGACTACGGGATCGAGAAGGGGTTGATGTGCAGCTTCCCCATCCGCACGACCGCGCCGGGCAAGTGGGAAGTCGTGCAGGGCGTGCCGCTGAGTGATTTCAGCCGCTCACGGATCGATGCGACGGTGAACGAACTGAAGGAAGAGCGTTCTCTCGTCGCTGACCTGATTCCCTCGTGACTTCGGACTGACGCGCCGGGGTGCGCGCCGGCGATCATGGCTGTACGTTCAGAGGCTGACCGTCCGCGAGCGCGGCGGCGCCCTCGGTGACGAAGCGCTCGCCTGCATCCAGGCCGGAGACGATCTCGACTTCGTTGCCGATGGTCCTGCCGGTCTTGACGATGCGAAGCCGCGCGTGATCGCTGGCGACGACGAAGAGGTACTCCATCTGTCCGCGGCGGACGACGGCGGCGGCGGGCACACGCGCGGCGGTGCTTTCCCCGACGGGAACGGCGACGCGGCCGAACTGGCCGGCGCGCAGTGCGGGACTTTGCTGAAGATCGAGCTTGGTGAGAAAGGTGCGGCTCACCGGATCGGCGACGGGGGAGATTTCACTCACCACGCCTTCCACCTGCGCGCCGGCACTCGGCACACTGACTGAGAGCGTGTCGCCCAGTTTGATCTGAGCGACGAGCGCCTCCGGAAGGTCGGCCTCAAGACGCAGGCCGGTCTGGTCCTCGATCTCCACGATTGGTTTTCCCGGCGTGGCGAGGTCGCCCACGTCGGCGAGCTTGCGGGTGATGGTGCCGGCAAATGGCGCGCTCACGGTGCGGTAGGCCAGCATGGTCTCGGCTTCGCTGGCGTTCGCCTCGGCGACGCCCATGCGGGCCTTCGCGGCATCGAACTCCGCCTGCGTGGTGATTTTCTGGCCGAGCAACTGGCGCTGCCGCTCGAAATCGCTGCGCGCCTGTTCGCGCAAGGCGATGGCCTGATCGAGGCGTGCCTGGAATTCGCGGCCATCGAGCCGCGCGAGCAGATCGCCGGTCTTCACCACTTGGCCGGGCGTGACGAGCATGGACTCGATGCGTCCGCTGACTTTCGGCTCGATCGCCGCGCGGAGCTTTGCGCGGACGGTGCCCACCGCTTCCTCCGTCGCGGGACGCGCCTTGCTTTCCGCCACGCTGGCGCGGACCTGAGCGGCGGGGAGCGTGGCTTCCTGCCGGTTCCCGGGGGTGCGATGGCACGCGGCGGCGGCCAGCGCGAACGCGAAGAGTGCGACAGTCCTGCAAAGCGTGTGCATGGTCAGGATTTCCTCGTGGCGTCACGCTGGACCGGGCAGGCATCCTTTGTGATGCCGAGCTTTTGCAGGATCGTCGCCGCCGGGCAGAAGCCGGTGAAGGCGGATTGGAGAAGATTCAGGCCGACAAAGACCGTGAGGAAGAGCCACAGGGGATTCACCCAATGGGCGAGGGCAAGGCTGAGGAGGATCATGGTCCCGGCCATGGCGCGGACGGCATTCTCGGTTTTCATAGGGATTTCAGGGGTGCGTTTTGCGTTTGAGGAGTTCGGAGAGAATCGCGGCGCGCGGGATGTCGAATTCCGGATCGCCGGTCGTGGCGGTGAAGGGAGGCATTTTCGCGAGGCGGTCCCTGGCGCGTGCGCAGGCCGCGGCCATGGACGCTTCATCGAGCGTTTCGCCAAAAAGGGAGCGGGCTCGTTCGCAACAGGCCTCGATGACTTCATGGTCCACATGCGCGACGAGGCCGATTGCGAGGACCGAGACATGCGCGGGGTCGATGGTCGCAAATCCGCCTCCGGAGAACCACCATCGCCAGCGGTCCTTCGCACGGACACCGATGGGCCCGATTTCGAGGGGCGTGACAAGATGAACGTGCCCGGGAAGGACGCCGATCTGGCCGCTGCTCGTGTTCAGTTCCACCATCTCGACGCGTTCCGAAAGGAACTCTCCGGCGGGCGTGACGATCCGCAAGTGCAACCCAGCAGGAGCGGCGGGGTTGCGAACCGCTCCGTCGATGCCGTCCATTGCTCCGGTCAGCGTCGTTTGCTGCTGCCGCGGGGAGTGACGTTACTGCCGGCGAGTCGCGTCTG
>JBEBGK010000754.1:0-2609 GCA_040081515.1 Chthoniobacteraceae bacterium | reverse complement strand
CGGGCGCGTGCGCGCCGTCCACCAGCACATCCACGCCGCGTGCCTGCGCCTCGCGGACGATCTGCGCGACCGGCAGCACGAGCGCGGTGGGGCTGGTGATGTGATCGAGCAGCAGCAGCAGCGACCGCGGCGTGAGCGCAGCCAGCACGGCGGCCGTGGCTTCTTCCGGCGCGGAGATGGGGAAGGGGATGTGCGCGATGACGACCTTGGCACCTGCGCGGCGCGCGACCTCGGCGAGAACGTTGTTGCACGCGTTGTAGCCGTGATCGGTGGTGACGAGTTCGTCGCCGGGCCGCAGGTCGAGCGAGCGCAGCACCGCGTTCACCGCGGAGGTGGCGTTCGTCACGAAGGCGACATCCTCCGCATCCGCGCCGATGAACGCGGCCAGCTCCGCCCGCGCATGGTCGAGCCGCCCATCGATTTCCCGCCAGAGGAAGCGGACCGGATTGCACTCCATCTCTGCGCGCAGCCGGGACTGCTCCTCCAGCACGACTCGCGGGCACGCACCGAAAGAGCCGTGATTCAGAAAGGTGAGACCTTCCTCGATCATCCAATGCGAGCGGAGAGGATTCATCGCAGGAATGTGTGGCGACAATCTGTCGGCCGGCAGGATGGGCGCAGGCGGCGGGGAAGCCAGGTGGAAAGGGCTCCCGTCCCTCCATTCCCACCAGCCCCCGGTGACGCCGCCGAACCGGGCCGACGGGTCGTCGGCCCCACATTTCGCAGCTAGAGCTTCTTGATGGAGATATTCCGGAACTCCACCGGGTCGTTGTGTCCGGCGAAACCGAAGTGGCCGGTGGTGCGCGTCGCGCCCGGGTGCTTGCTTTTCGCCATCACCGTTTCCATGTCCACCTTGCTCAGGTCGGTATCGAGGATCACCGTGCCGTTGAGCACGACTTTGATCGTCGAGCCTTTCACGGTGACCTCCTGGGAATTCCATTCGCCGATCGGCTTTTGCGCACCGCGCTTGGCAGCGACCATCCCGTATGCGGAGCCGTGCGCCTGCCGCGGGTCGATCTTTCCCTTCACCTTCTCGTAGTTGTCGTCGAGCACCTGGAGTTCGCACATGCCTTCGTAGGCCGTGTTGCCCTTGCCGGGATAGCGGAGGGCGAGGCCGTTGTTGCCGCCGGGCGGGAGCTTGAATTCGAGCCGAACGACGAAGTCGCCGTATTCCTCCTTGGTGAAAATCGTGCCGCCCTTGCCGGGTTTGCAGACGATTGCGCCGTCCTTGATCTCGTAATTCTCCAGCGGCCCGTCCCAGCCGGTGAAGTCCTTGCCGTTAAAGATGGAGACGAAGCCGTCGCTGTCGGCCGCGATGAGGGCGGAGGCGGTGACTGCGGCGATGAAGCCGAGGAGGAGTGTGCGGATGCGTTTCATGTGGGAGTGAGTCGGTGTGGCTTACGGGAGTTGCTTGATGAAGACGTTCTTCCAGCGGATCTCGCTGCCGTGCGTCTGGAGCTGAATCGGTCCGCGCGCCGGAATCGGGCCCCGCTTGTCGGCGGGAAGTTTCTTGTCGAAGAAGTTTTCCAGCACGGCGTTGTCCACGACCTGCTTTTCATTCAGCCAGATGCTCACGCGGTCGCCCTTCATGACGATCCGGAAATGGTTCCATTCGCCGAGCGGCTTGTCGGCGAGCACCAGCGGGTCCTTGCCGGGCGAGCCCTTCTCGTTGTTCCAGAGACCGCCCGAGCCCTTCGGCTTGCCGATTTCCACGGCCTTCGGGTCGGTTTCGGTATAGTCCCAGATCTGCACCTGCGGGATGCCGCGCAGATAGATCCCGCTATCGCCCTTCGGCAGCATTTTGTAATCCACGAGCAACTCGAAGTCGCCATAGTTCTCCGCGGTCGTGAGGTAGAGCCCCTTTCCGTCGTTCACGAGTTCGCCATTCTCCACCTTCCAGTGGGCCTTCAAGTGTTCCTCCGAGGTGACTTTCGTCTTCGGGTTCGTCCGGTTCACGAGCGGTCCGCCTTCGATGGACTGCTTCTTGTAGTCCGCGGCCTCCTGCGGCGTCATCTTCTCCAGGTCGCGAGGATCGCGCGTGCCCCAGCCGAACCAGCCGGTGAGATCCTTGCCATTAAAAAGAGAGGTGAAGCCCGCGGGCGGGACGTTGTCCTTGGCGAAGGCGAGACTCGTGAGTGCGAGGAGGATGGGAAGGATGGGGCGGATTTTCATGGGGTTTCTTGGTTGGGATGCTGCGCCAGTTCAATTCCGCCGCGCGGCAAAAGCTAGGGGAAATCAGGCCACGCCATTCAGCACGGACGTGATGGCGCCGTCGAGCGCGTTGATGCCAGGCCCCCACAGATGCGGCAGACGGGCGTGAATCCTCTGCGAACGGAGATCATCGCCTCACGGCTTGGTGATCTCGACTTGGTAGAACTTCTGCGGCGGGTCCGCGAGCAGGTCGATCACCGTCCGTTCATCACCGTCGTTGTTCGTCGAGAAACTGCTCAGCGGCGCCCACACCGGGTCGGTGAGGCTCGCCTTGCTCCTCACCACATACGTGCGGTCCGTGAACCGCGGGCTGAAGATGATCGCCATCTGCCCCGGCTGCCCGGTCACCGGCTCGACGCGCAGCGTGAATCGCGAAATCGGATCGGTCGGCCCCAGCC
>JBEBGK010000753.1:0-2609 GCA_040081515.1 Chthoniobacteraceae bacterium | reverse complement strand
TGTAGCTCGGAGTGCCGAGCACTGTGCCGCCCTGGGTGAGGCTGGTCGCTGACGGGAGCGACGGCTCCCGCTCCGGGCGCGCCAAACCGAAGTCGAGCAGTTTCACATTGTGGGGCGTGAGGAACACGTTCGACGGTTTGAGATCGCGGTGGACGATGCCGCGAGAGTGCAGTGCCGAAAGCGCGGCGAGAATGCCGAATTCGATCGGCAGCGCGTCCCCGATGCTGAGCGGGCCCTTCCGAACGCGCTCGGATAGCGCTTCGCCTTCCAGCAGTTCCATGGCGATGAACAGCTCGCCGTGGTCCTCGCTGATTTCATAGATCTGGCAGACGTTTGGATGATTGACGCTCGCCGCGACCCTAGCTTCTCGCCAGAAGCGCGTGCGCGCCCGCTCATCGTGTGTCAAGGACGACATCATCTTCAGGGCGACCGTACGCTTGAGGCGCTCATCGCGCGCTGCATAGACGACGCCCATGCCGCCTTCGCCCAACTTGCGCTCGATTGCGTATTGCCCAATGCGAGCGGGCAAGTCCCGGCGATTCGGCGCGCTCGCGTGGCTCGAAGGGAGGTGCGGCGACGGCGTCGCGGTCAGCCACTCGTAAAGGGCGCGCAGCCGTCCCCGCGATGCGTGATCAACTGGCTTGTCAAACACGCGACCGCCGATCATACCCGTGGTCCGATGATCAGCGCCGCAGCCGCCATCATTCGCGTCACCTGCATGTGACTCCCTCCTTTGAACTCCTCGATGCGCATGACACCAGAGGCGCGGCGCCCGATCCATAGGACGAAGACATCGACAAGCGGCGCCGCGCTGCGGAGGCGATCACGCCGTTGACAGCGTGGTTGGCCATCCGCGACGAAGCATTGAAGAAGCCCTGCTACGCTACCCGCGCAGCGATCTGAAGCCGGCCCGAACTTCCTCCGAGAACAGCTGCGGCTGTTCCCAAGCCGCGAAATGCCCGCCCTTTTCGAGCTTGTTGTAGTGGATGAGGTTGGGATACGCGCGTTGTGCCCAACTCTTCGGCGATGGACAGATCTCGTCGGGAAAGATGCTGACAGCAACCGGAATCGAGACGCCTTTGACGCCCAGATACGAGAGCTTGTTCTCCCAATAGAGACGAGCCCCGGACAGAGCGGTGTTCGTCAACCAGGTGATCGTCACGTTGTCGAGGACATCGTCCCGGGTGAGGCCGGCAGCTTCTCCGGCAAAGACGCGCGAGATCAGCGCGTAGCTCAACGCGTCGTGATCCAGGAAATACGCCGCGAGCCCGACGGGAGAATCCGAAATGCCGTACAGCGACTGCGGGCGCTGCCCCATCTGGTAGCCATAGGCGACGCCTTTGCTGTAGACGGACTGCAGTCGCTCGAACACGCGCTTCTCCTCGGGCGACAGATCTGCCGGTGCCGGCGCACCAGTGAACGCCGCCTGGTCGACGTCTGGCGGAACCGCACCCGGGAAGTTGGTGTGAATGCCGAGCAACTCCGGCGCCGCCTGCACGCCCATCTGATCCACGACGAGCCCACCCCAATCGCCGCCTTGCGCCACGAACTTCGTGTATCCAAGACGCTTCATCAGGACAACCCAAGCGCGGGCGATATGGGGGGCGTGCCAGCCGGTGGTAGTCGGCTTGCCCGAATACCCGTAGCCTGGCATCGATGGAATCACCAGGTGGAAGGCGTCCGATGCGCTCGCGCCGTGCACAGTCGGGTTGACCAGTGGGTCGATGATCTTCATCTGCTCGATGATCGAGCCGGGCCATCCGTGGGTCACGATCAGCGGCAACGCCCCTTCGTGTTTCGAGCGAACGTGAATGAAGTGGATGTCCAACCCATCGATCTCGGTGATGAACTGCGGCAGGGCACCAAGCTTGGCCTCCACCTTTCGCCAATCGTAATCTGTCGCCCAGTAGCGGGCCAGCTTCTGCATCGTCTCGAGCTGCACGCCTTGCGATGCGTCCGTGACGGTCTCCCGTTCAGGCCACCTTGTCGCGTTGATGCGCCTGCGCAATTCGGTCAGTTCCGCGTCGGGCACACTCGCCATCTGAAACGGGCGAATCGCCGTTGCCTCCACTACGTCTGCGAGCTTCGTCATCACTGTCTCCTTTGCAGTCTGTTCGCGACTGCTGTTCCAAAACGAGTTCCCGTCCATCTTCACGACGCTAGCTGCGGCCTCGCTCCCTCGTGATCCATTCGCGGATGTAGGCCGGGCAGTTTCTGAGTGCGACGCCATTCGCTTCGGCGAGGGCCAGAAATTCCACCGCATCACGGTCGACCAGCTCGACTTCCGCGAGGTCGATGGCGATGACACGGACTTCCTCGAGCGCGGTGCGAAGGACTTCCAGGTCTTCCCCCGCAATCCGCCCACTGATGCGGAGAGCAACACCCTGTTCAACCGAAAGTCGGTCGATTCTGCACGTCATGGTCGCGCGGCCTGTTACCCGCTGCCACACTGGCAAACCGAACGCCAGCCACACCGCGTGGAAAACGCAGCAAAAAGCTCAGATCGAGTGGTTTCCAAACTGGTGAGGCCGGTCGATCTGGGGGATCTGGTGGATTTGGTGGATCTCGTGACTGGCGGGCTTTAGCGAAACTTGAACTGCGCTTTGTCG
>JBEBGK010000062.1:0-9994 GCA_040081515.1 Chthoniobacteraceae bacterium | reverse complement strand
CTTGGCCACTCCCTTTCCGTCCCGATAGCATATCGCGAGTTCAATCTGAGCCTTGACGTCGCCCCCGGCGGCCTTGCTCGATCGCTCCGTGAGATCGTCGGCGGACCCGGTGACCAGGCTCATGAGAAGTGCTGTGAGGAGGGGAAATAGGTGGCGATGCATGGGTGATTCGAGGGCCGGGTACAGAGATGAGCTGGCAGGTTAGTCGGGCGCAACCCGGGGGCGCTTGTTTTCTTCGCCCGGCAGACTGTGAGAATCGAGGTCCGAGCAGAACGTTACACTCAGTGGATCATGCCTTCGATGCGCCAGTTGGTCGCGTAAAAAATGGACCTCAAAGTGGCTTCCGGAGCCCGCCGGACTTCAATGGTTCGCGGGACATCACGGCGTGATGGTCACGTTCAGGCGGATAAATTTCTGCAAGTCTGGCGCTCGGGGAACGCTGAGAGTCACGGTGTCGAATCCAGCCGGAACGCCTTTGAGGACAGTTATGCCAGCCGAGGAAGCAGCCGTATCAGTTCCGACGATGTAGGTGTTCGGCCACGTCAGCATGGTTGTGCCCACTTGGATGCTCAAGGCGGTGGTCGCGTTGATCGAGGCCTGCGCCCGCTGGAAGGTGAAGAGGATGTTTTCGCCGGAGGGCGAGATGGCGGGAAGCCTGGCCATATCGTCCGTGAGGGCGCTGCCACCGAGCACGTATTCCACGGCGTTGCTCACGCCATCGCCATCATAGTCCTCAGTGGGCGTGGTGCCGGGAGCGTTGGTGGAAGCCCAGTTTGAATAACTCGCATCGATCAGAAAACCGCTGGCATTGAGGGCGACGGCTCCGCCTCCGGGCTTGGAGATGCGGCTGAGTTGGCCGGCGGTCAGAGCACTGCTGTTGATGCCGAAGCGGAGGGAGGAACCGGAGACGAAAGTGCCGGTGATGGTGAGCGTCCCGCCGGTCCAGTCGATGGCGCTGCTGTCGGCAAAGGCGAGCGCGGCTCCTGATCCGAGATTGATGACGGACGTGCCGGTGACGTCCAAGGCTCCGACGGTGTCGGTGAAGGTGGCCGCGTTCAGCGTGGCGCTACCGATTGAAATGGCGGTGGCGGGGAGGACATTGCTGGCACCCAAGGCCAACGTGCCGGCGCTGATGGTGGTGCCGCCGAAGTAGTTGTTCGCGCCCTGTAGCAACAGCGTGCCCGCCGTGGTCTTGGTGAGACCGCCGGTGCCGTTGATGCTGGCGACGTTTTGCAAGGTGCCGGATTCGGCGATGAAGTTGAGGGCTCCGCTGCCGGCTGCTCCGAGGTCGTGGCCGCCCATGTTGAGCGTGCCGCCGCTGAGTTTGACGGTGGCATTGCTGGTGCCGGTGTTGGCACCGCGGAGGATGTCGCCGGCGACGGTGAGGGTGCCGCCGGTGAGGTTCAGCGTTCCGGTGGCAGTGCCTCCGGCGACGGTGGCATCGGCGATGCGGATGGAGGTGCCGGCATTGGCGAGCACAGAGACGGTGCCGCCCGAGATGTTGAGCGTGCCGGTGCCGTTTCCGGCGGCGATGGTGTTGATGCCGATTTGGATGGGGCCGGTGGTGTTGTTGATGGTGACACTGCCGCCACCGAGTGAAACGATGCCGGTGCCCGTGGATGCGACTGCGGTGGTGCCGCTGCGGCTGCCGATGATGAGGTCGTTGGCATTGAGCGTGCCGGTATCGAAGCGGAAGTCCGCAGTCACAGCTCCAGTCAAGGAGCCGCCGGTGCTGCGGGAGCCGATGGTCATGGTGCTAAAGCGGAGGTCAGCCGAGTGGCCGGTGGTATCAAAGAGATGGAGGATCCCGGCGACACCCGTGTCCATGGTGCGAACACCGATATTCAGTGTCGCGTGGCCGTTGATGGGGTCGGCGAGGCTCCGAATCTTGAGCGTGCCGGTGACGCCGTTGAAGGTAAGGCTTCCGTTGGAGCGGCCATCATTGGCTCCGAGGCCACCGAGGTTCAAGGTGTCCACATTGATCACGTTGGTGCCGCTGCCGAGTTTGAGCGATTGCACGGCAGTGGCACCGCTATTCACGGAGCCATCCGGGCCTCCGAGGAGTATGGTGGCTGCTTGGATGGTGCTGTTAGCAGCCAAAATGACGGAGGAAGCTCCGCCGTTGGCGCTGCCTACATTGGTCGGACTGCCGACACGGAAGAGTCCGCTTCCGAGATTCGCATAGAAGGTAGTGAGACCGCTCAGGTCCAAGATGCCTGCGTTGCCGACGTTGGTGGTCGCGCCGTTACCAATCTGGAAGATGGCGTTTGTCGGTGTGCTGCTGGTGCCGATGGAGAGGGTGCCTGCTCCGGTGACGTCGAGCTCGGTGGTGGAATGAGGTGTGGCGGTGGCGTTGTAGCCGACGGTGAACGCTCCGTTGAGTTGGAGTGTCCTGCCGTTGCCGATGGAGATGGTATTGCCGGTGGTGGAATTCGTCCGTACGAGAAAGGCGCCGCCAAAGGTGGCGCTGGCGGCGGACAGATCCAGGCTGCCGACATTGGTGCCGGCCGCAGCAGACCCGAACGTCAGGCCTCCGGTAAGCGAGGGGCTGGTGGTGGTGAATCGCAGCATCCCCTGGTCGATGGTGGTGCTGCCGTTGTAGTTGCTGGCGGCGGTGGCGCTCAGGCCGGAAAGGGTCCACGTGCTAGTGCCCGACTTGATGACGTTCCCGGTGGCTCGAGTGCCGTTTTCAATGATCCCGGCGATGGAGTTGACAGAGCCGGTTCCGCCCAAGGTCAGATTCGCGGTGCCGGTGTTGCTTGTGCCCAAGGTCACATTGCCTGTGATGATGAGATTGGCCGTCGTGGGGTTGAGCCCCGGGGTAGCGGTGCTGCCATTGTTGTTGCTGACATTGCCAAGCTGGATGGCGGCGGTTCCGCTCGTTACATTCGCGCCTGCGATGAAGTTGCTGAGTCCGTTGCCGATCGTTGAGGTGCCACCGAAAACATGGGTGAGCCCAGCGCCTGCGGTGGATCGATCCGAAACAATGGTTCCCGCTTGCATGGTGATGACTGGGCCCGCAAAGGCGGTATTGGTCCCGATTTCGAGGCGATTGCCGCCGATGGCGAGCAAGGGAGAGCTTCCCAGAGCGGCGTTGCTGGTGAGGCGGAGAATGCCGCCACTGACGGTGGTATTGCCGGAGTAAGTGTTGGCACCCGAGAGCACCCAGGTGCCTGTGCCGGACTTGGTGACGGAAGTCATGCCCGTGACATCAACGATGTTGTCACCGATAATGGCGGCGATCGTATTGGCCTCCGTATTGGAGCCGGTCAGGGTGAGGGTCTTGTCAGCGGTGCTGCTGCTGAACCCCATCGCGCCGGTGTTGTTGAAGTTCACCGCCCCTGTGCCGGAGGCATCGAGGGTGCTGGTCGCTTGCAGGGAGAAGAGCCGGTTGGTGCTGACGGCCGCGCCCGTGTATTGCAGCGTGCCGCCGTTCAAGATCAGGTTGCTGGCCGCGTTGGCGGCAGCGCCGATGCTGCTGTTGCTGCCTCCGTTGGTGAGGGTGGCGGCTTGGAGCGTGCCGGCGCTGATCCGGGTGACACCGGTGTAGGTGTTGGCTCCATTGAGAAACAAGGTGCCCGCTCCGGTCTTGGCAAGGCCCGCGGCGCCGGCCACGACGTTGTTGAACTGCGTCGTGTTGTTTTTTACCTCGATGGTAGGTGTGCTGCCGGCCAGAGTCATCGTGTTGCCAGCATTGAAGGTCCAATTTTGCGTGCCCGAGAAGTCGCCGAATTTCATCACGCGCACCGTGCGATTGGCGCCGAGCACGAGATTGGTGTCGGCCGCGATGTCCGCGGTGCTGAAGTCCATCGTCGTGGTGTTCGTCGGGTTCGGCACCACGCCGTCGTCCCAATTCGCGGCGGTGGTCCAGGCCTGCGTGCCGCCGGCGGTTTGACTCCACACGTTCGGCTGCGGAGGATTCCCCGGGAACTCCGCCGCTGCGATGTTGATGCTATATGCTCCTCCTACGGTGCCCGTGTTGGTGGTGAACGCCGGCGTGACCGCACTGGGCGTAGTGACTAGTCGATAACCGGAGGCGTGGCCGCCCCATCCACTTCCCCATGATCCGCTGCTCACTTCGGTTAGTGGCGTGGCGGCGGCCGCGTTGACCGTGGGTTCGCCTGAGGCATTGGGATTACCGGAGTTTTCCAGCACCGCGATGACGACTGAGTTTTGCCCGGCGGTGGTGAGGCTCACGGAGTTCGCCGCCGTGCCGGTCCTGCTGTTGGTGACCGCGAATCCGGCCATCGTGCCTGACAGCGCATAGGCGGCACCCATCCCGCCATTGGGAAGTTCCGCCGAGACCTCGATGGTGCCGGTGCCTTTGGGGCCGGGGTTGTCGAGGTAGAAGATGGCGGCTGCTCCATTTCCGCTTCCGGCCTCCTCCTGGATGGCCTCTGTCATCACTTTGCCATTGTAGCGGACGTCATAGACGTAGCCGGTGCCGCTGTTATTTTTGTCCTCGGTGGAGACGACCACGACGAGTTTGTCCGCGGTGCCCGCATCGAAAGCACCCAAGCCCGTGACGGCCTGGAAGCCTTCGAGGTTTGCCACGAGGCTGAACTCCTGCGTGGAGTTCACCGTTACGGACTTGACTGTGGGAGCCGCCAGCGTGGTCGCGGAGGCTGGCGCTGAAGTAGTGGTGGTGAGCGTCCCTGCACGCATCGAGACCGTGTAGGAATACGGGGTGCCCGCCAGAAGTCCGGTGTCGGTGTAGGACGGGCTAGTTTGCCAAGCGCTGGAGGTTGCTCCGGGGTTTCCCGTGGTCTCGGTGAACATGTAGTCCACCGTGCCGGTGAAGCCAAAGGCAACGGCGCCTTTGACGGCCTTCATGGTGACGGCTGAACTGCTGTAAGCCTTCGGCACCGATTCAAACGCGGCCGGTTCCGGGGTGAGGGGTGCCCAAGTGGAGAGCACCTGCGGATTGGCGGGCAAACCGACGTCTTCAACATTCGGAGTCAGCAGAAGTTCGATTTTCGTCACCGCTCCATCGGCGGCGGGGAGATTGATGGCTTCCGTGACGAGGCTGCCGCTGGAATACTCATCCTGAGTGGTGAGCCACGAGGCTGCCAGCATGTAGGTTTTCGTCATGCCGCCCTGCACCACCCGCACACAGAGGTCCGAGCCATTGGTGGGACTAAAAATCGACTGGGCTGCCGTGCGGTCGGCCGGGACGTTGGGATCGAACAAACGGATCAGTCCGGCGGTGTAAGGGCCGATGGGCGGATAGACCATGGTCACATCGGGGTCCGAACCTGAGATGGAAGCCATGATGCTGATGACCTGCGTGTCCCGCACCGTGGGATATTCGACTCCGTTGTTTGAAACCGCCGTGGTGTAGTCACCAGCCGTCTGATTCCACTGCGCCCAACTGCCGTTGCCACTATTGAGCGCCGGATTCCACACCACGACATGGCCGTTGATGTAGTTCCGCATCTGATTCACCGAGTAGTCGGAGAAATGATTCATCAGGTAGGCTGGCTCCTGCCATCCTTCACCACCACCTTGCATCGGATCGGCCTTGTAAGTGCCCACGGGCTTTCCTCCCGCATTTCCAGTCTGGGTCGTCGGTGGAATGAAAGCCCGCGTCGGCAGATGAAATGCCCAAATCGGACCCGCATGTGTGCCGTTGTAAATGGAGGGTGCGTTGATGCCATGCATGTTCCCTTTGTATGGATATGCGGTGCTGTCGCCCCAGTGCGGCAGCGACATGGCGTGGCCCAGTTCGTGATGCAGGATGCCGATTGAATTTCCCGCGCCGACACCCGCGAACCCACCTGCCTGTCCGCCCGCGAAAGCGTTGTAAACATTCAGGTAATACAAGCTCCATCGGCCCGAGCGTCCAGCGGCCCTCTTGAGCGCACCATTCCACGCAAGCGCAGCCGCCTGCTCCCCATCAAAAGGCAGGCCGGTTTTGGCCGTGTATTCCGCTTTCGATCGGATGCGTTCAGCCTTGGTGCCGACATCCGTGCGCGGTGGAATGACCAGCTCCGGGAAGACGACATGACGCAGACGCCTTACCTCCAGATCCGCCACCGGCCACTTCGCCTCCAGCTCCGCAAATGTCCCGGCGGGATAGTCGGAGTTTGTGTCCGAGAAATACTGCACGTCCGTCATCGTCATGATGACCTTCGTTGGTGCCGTGACCTTCATGTTTGTGACCGTGCTAACCACACCGCCCGCGTTCACCGTCACCTGGAGACCGGTTTTGACCCAGGCCGCAGGCAGGATGCCCGTGAAGCTATTCGCCGTGGTGTGCTGCACCACGCCCAGGCCATCAGGAATCGAGGCTGGCAAAGTCGCAGGTCCGGTCAGGGTCACGACCAAGGTCTGCCCGCCCAGAGAAAGCGTGGCGGTGACGGCGGGCGAAGCAGGCGTGGCCGGATCGGTCACATGCACCTTGATGAATACATCGCGACCCCCGACGGTTCCAAAATACGGATCAGTCGCTTTTTGCACATGCGTCTGCGCGAAATAGATCGCATCAATCGTGACGGCCTGTGCCGTCGCCATCAGGACGAGCCCGGCCAGGCACGTCACCATTTTCGCGGCAATTCCGCGGAGGGTGGTCATGGAGATCAGATGATTCATGGAGTGGTGGATACGATTCTCCGCGGACGCCGGAGCGCCGCGACCGCCGCGACGCGGCAGATCGTCGCGGAACCGGGTGTTCCGCGCATCCTTGTTTTCAATTTCAGAGGGGAGCGGGTGCGCATGGAAGCGACTGAATCTGGGATGGATAAAATGGCCCCCCAGAGTCGTTCCTCGCCACGCTCCCCACAATTCAATTGCCAATTGCTCCCTGGCCAGAAAACGGCCAGGATACCGCGAGTGATCCTACCCAGCTTCCTGACCATCGCCGACCAGGCGGCCGAGCACCTGCGCGCCGAGATTCTGCGCGGGCGCTGGAGCGGAACCCTGCCCGGAAAGCACCAGCTCGCCGCCGAGTTGGGCGTCAACAACAAGACCGTCGAAGCAGCGCTGCGACAGTTGGAGAAAACGGGCCTGCTCCTGCCACAAGGAGCGGGCCGCAACCGGCGCATCAATTTTCGCCGCCGGACGTCCTCCCGTGCGCTGCGCATCGCTTTACTCCTCAACGAACTCCCACACGATGCAAAATCCGAACTGCATCTTGAGATCGCCCACGCCCTCACGGGCGCCGGGCATGCCCCCGTCGTCGCTCCGAGGTCCCTCGCCGCGCTTCGATTTGACCCGAAGCGCGTGGCCAGACTCGTCCGTGAGACAAAAGCCGATGCTTGGATCATCTACGGTGGCTCGCGCGATGTGCTTGAATGGTTCGCGAGCCAACCCGTGCCGGCCTTTGCGCTGTTCGGCCACCGCATCGGGATCAAAATTCCTGCTGTCTCCCCGGACAAGCCGCCAGCAGTCGCCGCGGCGGCCCGCCACCTGATCGAGTTCGGGCATCGCCGGATCGTCCTGCTGTGCAGAAAAATCCGCCGCCTGCCCCGTCCGGGCCTCAGTGAGACCGTCTTCCTCGAAACACTGCGAAGCCACCATTGCCCGGCAGGCGACTACAACCTTCCCGACTGGAAGGAGACCAACGAAGGATTTCAGGAATGCCTCCGGGCGCTGTTCCGCGTGACGCCACCGACAGCCCTCATCGTGGACGAGGCAGCCTACGTCGTCGCTGCGATGCAGTTCCTCCTCTCCCGCGGAATCCGCGTACCGAGGGACGTGTCCCTCATCTCCACCGACGACGATCCCGCCTTTGCCCACTGCCATCCATCCATTGCATGCATCACCTGGGACTTCCGCCCCGCCGTGCGCCGCATCCTGCAATGGGCCGACCACGTGAGCCGCGGCAAACCGGATCTGCGACAGACCCTCACCCCCGCCAAATTCATCCCCGGCGGGACCGTGGCCGCAGCTTCGCGATGACAACGACATTGCTTCCGCATCGGGGGCTTGAGCACGCCGTGACGTCCGAGCCTTTGCCCCCGGCCATTTGAAGCTCGCACCGCAATTGCAAGTCGGTCACCGCCTTTCCCGACCGCGACCAATACCTCAGCGAGCATGGGCTATCTTTACCGCCGCCAATGAGCAGGCGCACAGGAGCGCGATGACACCCGGGCGAAGGTTCAAAAGCCCAGGCAAGTGAGTGCAGGGGCGTTGACGAACCTATTTTTTCAAGAGCTCCACCATCGCCTTGCCCATGGCTTCGCCGACATCCATGTAAACCTCGGCCTTGCCGCCGTAGTGACCGTTGCCGCTGCCGCCTTGGGCCATGGGATTCGTGTAGATGGTGGCGACGTTGCCTTTGAACCCGGGGTATTTTCCGGTGCTGCCGTCCACGGCGAGCTGTGCGTTGAGAATCTCGCCGCCATTTCCGCCGCCGCCCTTCACGGATTCACCCATCGTGCCGAGCACGAACTTCGCGTTGGGGGCGTTGAATTCCTTGCGCACCGACTGGATGAAATGCACGAGGTTCTTCTCGTAGCGTGCGGCGTGCCCGGGATTGCCGGCGTCCTTTTCGCCCTGCCAGAAAAAGAATCCCGCGACTTCGTATTTCGTCGCGCCAGGGTAGTGTTTGTCGAGTTCGGAGAGCACTTTCCTGGCGTGGGCGATGTCGTCGTCCCACTGCTTGCCGGCATACCACTCGATGGGCTTGCCGGTTTTCTTGTCCACCCACGGCCCGGGTTCGGTCTTGAGCCCCTTGGCCGGGTCCATTTCCCATGAGTCGGGTTTGTCCTTGTAGGCGGCATAGACCATCTTCTTTTCCACGCCCGCCTTGTCCTTCACGACAAACTCATATCGCTCGCTGCCGGGCGGCAGCAGATCCCAGCCGAGGCTGCGGTTGCCGAGGCAGCTCTTCAAAATGAGCACCGGTGCCTCGACGGCGTTGCCGAGGGGTTCCGCGATGCCAAACTCCGGCCCGATCGTCCTGCAGGTCTTGACGGTCATCCACTCGTTGTTGAACCGCTGCATGCCGCCGCCGCGACCGGACATCACGCGGGCGTAGCGCACATCCTTGCGTTCAAACCACTCGCCCGCTTCGTCCACAAGGAATGGATACTTTTTCTTTTCCTTCACCGCGAATTCCAGCGAGCCATCCGGCCCTGTTACTTTGCCGAGGCCCACCATGTTGGACTGGCCCATGAGGATGAAGACTTGGACGGGCTTCGTCATGTCGGCGGGCTTGCTGCCGGGCTTTGGTAACTGCTGTTTCGGAGCGGCATCGCTCTTCTCCGCCGCGAAAAGGTTGGCGACGGACAACGCCGCCAACACAGCGAGGGTCGATACGATTCTGGCGCGACTGTTTGAAATCATGGAAGGATTCATGGTGAGGCCTCGACCCTTGTCGTTGTTCTCCGCCGATGCAAACCATCCGATCATCGACAAACTGTCTGGTTGAATACCGGTGAGGAACCCGGCCCGGCCCGGGTTGTCCCTTCGCACTGCAAGCAATCGCCCGTGAAATCGCTCCTCCTCCTGACTCTCACTCTTTCGTCCTTGGAGGCATCTTCAGATCCGATACCTGGCAGGCATTGCGTCGCTGCAGTATCCGCACGCCATCGAACACAAAGGCCGATTGCTGATCGCGCTCTCCCGCTTGAAAACGCAGATCGAAGTGTTCAGCGTGTCGCTCGACGATGTGGCGACCTTGCTGAAAAAAACCAACGAAGCCGGAACCAAATCCATGAGACAAAGCCCCGCCATGAAATCCCTCCGCACATTCCTCCTGCCGTTCCTCTTGGTCGTGCATTCCGCATTCTCCGTGCAACCGAACATCGTCCTGCTCATGGGCGACGATCACGGCTGGGAGGAGACCGGCTACAACAAGCACCCGCATGTGAAGACGCCGGTGCTCGATGAAATGGCCGCTGCCGGGCTTCGCTTCGAGAATTTCTACGCCGCGCATCCGAACTGTTCGCCCACGCGCGCGAGCTTCCTGACCGGGCGTCATCCGAATCGCATGGGCACTTTCGCGCCGGGCTTCTCGTTCCGCCCGGAGGAAATCACCAGCGCGCAAATC
>JBEBGK010000061.1:0-10003 GCA_040081515.1 Chthoniobacteraceae bacterium | reverse complement strand
GCGCCACGCCAACGCCGGTCACCCGAATCCGATGCTGCTTCGCCGCGGAGCCGGCGTCGTCGAATGGCTGGGCATGCCGGGTTCCGCACAGATCCCGCTCGGGCTGCGAAGCGACACCGTCTATCCGGACGCGCGGACGCCCGTGGCGGATCGCGATTCGATCGTCCTCCTCACAGACGGCATTTACGAGGAGGAGAACAAGGCCGGCGAGGAGTTCGGCCCGAAGCGTCTCATCGCCGCGGCGACCAAGCGCATGGAAGAGCCCTGCGAGAAGCTGCTCGGCAATCTGCTCCGCGACACCCAGCGCTTCGCGGGGCACGAGGAGTTTGCCGATGACGTGTGCCTCGTGGGGATCGACGTGATGAACGGCGGCGCCCGCAAGTGACTGCGATCACCGGCCTCACGCCGGGCGCAGCCTTGCAGAAGGGACTTCCGGGGCGGGAAATTCTGCGCTCCACTGCGAGTGAATCCCTCCTTCCCGCGCTATGAAACGCCTTTTCCTCATGCTCGCATTGTTCCTGTCCGCGGGAGCGGCTCCCGTCCCGGCGGCGGAGCGCAAGCCGAACATCGTCCTCATCTTCGTGGACAATTTCGGCAACGGCGACCTCGGCTGTTTCGGTTCGACGCTGCACCGCACGCCGAACGTGGATCGCATGGCTGCGGAGGGGACGAAGTTCACGAGCTTCTACGTCGCGAGCGGCGTCTGCTCGCCAAGCCGTGCGGCGCTGATGACGGGCTGCTATCCGCGCCGGGTGAACATGCACGTGAGCGGAGCAAATCTCCCGGTCCTCCGTCCGCTGGATTCGAAGGGCCTGAACCCGGATGAAACCACCATCGCGGAAGTGCTGAAGAAGGCCGGCTACGCCACCGGCATCTTCGGCAAATGGCATCTCGGCGATCAGCCGCCCTTTCTGCCGACGCGGCAGGGCTTCGATTATTTCTGGGGCATTCCGTACAGCGATGACATGACGAAGGACAAATTTCCCGATCTCTGGCCGGAGCTGCCGCTGATGCGCGGCGAGAAAGTGATCGAGGCGCCGCCGGATCGCGACCACCTGGTGAAACGCACGACCGGGGAAGTGATCGCATTCATGGAGCGCAACCGGGAGCGGCCGTTTTTCGCCTACGTGCCGCACACGATGCCCGGCTCGACGACGCATCCGTTTTCAAGCCCGGCCTTCCGCGGGAAATCGAGCAACGGCGACTACGGCGACAGCGTGGAGGAACTGGACTGGAGCACCGGCGAGATCCTCGCCGCGCTCAAACGCCTCGGCCTCGACAATGACACGCTGGTCATCTGGACCAGCGACAACGGCGCCGCACGGCGCACCCCGCCACAGGGAAGTTGCACGCCGTATCGCGGTTTCGGCTACGACACCAGCGAGGGCGCGATGCGGATGCCGTGCGTGATGCGGTGGCCGGGGAAAATCCCCGCGGGCAAAGTGCAGGATGAACTCTGCTCGACGATGGATCTGCTGCCGACGTTCGCGAGACTCGCGGATGCGCCCCTGCCGGAGAAACCGATCGACGGGCACGACATCCGCCCGCTGCTCCTCGGCACGCCGGGTGCGAAATCGCCGTGGGACGACGAGGGCTTCTGCTACTACCGCATGGAGCAATTGCAGGCCGTGCGCGCCGGCCCGTGGAAGCTCTACCTGCCCCTCGAAAAGAAATACACCGCGCTCAACCGCAAGACCGCGCCCGCACCGCTCGAACTCTTCGACGTGCGCCACGACGTGCATGAAGACCGCGAGGTCTCCGCGCAGCACCCCGAGGTGGTGAAGATGCTGCTGTCCCTCGCCGGACGCGCACGCGAGGAGATCGGCGACATGGACCGGCCCGGAAAGGGTGAGCGCCCGGCCGGGCACGTCGAAAATCCGAAGCCGCTGCTGCCCACGCCGTGATATGAAAACCGAACGCCCCGCATCTTCCATGGGCATCTCCCGACGCGCCCTGCTCCTCCTGTGCTGCGGGCTCGCCACCGTCGTTTTCGGTGGCGCGCAGGTCGCAAGCCTCACCCCGGGTCAGCGGCTTTTCGCGAGGACGCTCGCGGAACTCGCATCCGTCCTCGACAGCGATCCTCAGAAATCCCGGGCGCTCAGCACGACGCTCGAGCTTCTTCGCGCCGATGGTGTTCCCGGCGAACTGCGCGGCATGAAACTGGACCTGCAAGTGGCGGCGCCGGATCGCATTCGCATCTCGACGACGATCCGCGGTGAGCACATCGAACTCGGCCGAGACCGGCAGGAACTCTGGGTGTGGCAGCCTTCAAAGAACTTCGGCGTGATCGGCTCGCCCGGGGTTCCGAAATACGCAGGCAATCCCGCATCCATCGACACGACAAAGCTCGGCGCGCTGGCGCCGCCGCCGTTCCTCATCGCGCTCGTCGCGCTCCTGCCCCGGCTCAGTACCGTCGAGCAACTTGCCGACGAGGAGATCGAGGGGACACCCTGCCACGTGATCCGGGCGGAGCCGCTGCCATCCGCGAAGGCCGCGCTGGGAATCGGAAGGATGACGATCACCATCCATGCGCGGTCGGCTGACTCGTTTCCAATGAGGATCGGCGTCGAGGACGGGAAACAACTGAATGTGGCAGTCGCGGTCCATTCGCCGCGCCGGGACGTCGCGCTGAGTGAAGACAACTGGAGACCCGGGACGGGCGCAGAGGCAAAAATCGAACGGGTCGCGCTCGCGCACCTCTCGCGGTTCATTGATGCCGGCCTCGGCATGCTCAACAAGCCAAGCCCGCAAGCTCCCGGTCCGGCGGATGGCAAGAGGCGTCTGGTCGCATCGAGCGGCGCGGGCCGCCTCGAGATCCACGACGGTACGCGAGTGCTTTTTCTCAAGGGCACTCCCGAGGAGACCGGCCGCCAGCACGGCGAACTCCTCGGCAGGGAAATCCGCGACGTGGTGCAGCGGGTCCTCTATGGCGTCGGGGTCGGCAGTTCTTTCGAAAAGGGCGAGTGGTTCTTTGGCACCATCGAGCGCTGCCAGACGCGCATCGGGAAGTTCGTCGATCCGCGCCACCTCCGCGAGATGGACGCGATCGCGGCTGCCGCCGGGTGCGACGCCGAGGAGATCCGGCTGGCGAACTTTTTCCCCGAGCTATTTCACTGTTCCGGTTTCGCGCTGATGGGTGACTCAACGAAGGACGGGCACATTTACCACGGGCGCATCCTCGACTACATGAGAGGCGTCGGCCTCGAGCAGAACGCCGTCGTGATCGTGACTCAGCCGGACACCGGTCACGCGTGGGCGAACGTCAGCTACGCGGGTTTCACGGGCAGCGTGACGGCGATGAATGATGCGAAGATTTCCATCGGGGAAATGGGTGGGCGCGGCGAAGGAAGCTGGGACGGCAAGCCGATGGCGCAACTGGTGCGCGAAGTGATGGAAAAGGCGGGCACGCTCGACGAGGCCATCGAGATCATGCGCCGCTCCCCGCGGACGTGTGAGTATTACTACGTCATCGCCGATGGAAAAACGAAACGGGCTGTCGGCATCAAGGCCACGCCGGAGATCTTCGAAGTCGTGAATCCCGGCGAGGCACATCCGCAACTCGATGCTCCGGTGAAGGACACCGTGCTGCTTTCCGCCGGCGATCGATACGTCGAGCTGGTGAAGCGCGTGAAGTCCGGCTACGGCAGCTTCGACGCGTCCTCCTCGCGCGACCTGATGACGCGGCCCGTCTGCATGACGTCGAACATTCACAGCGTGCTCTTCGCGCCCGACACGCTCGACTTCTGGGTGGCGAACGCCGACGGCACAAACCCCGCCAGCCACACCCGATACACGCACTACAACCTCGCGGAGCTGATCGCATCGAAACCCGCGCTGCCGTAGCCGGATGGCTGCCGCTATTTCGCGAGGGATGCGCAGAGGATCTCCCGATCGTTGCGCATGAAGACGCAGCGATTTGCAAACGCGGGATGCGACCACACGACCGGCCGGCGCGGGTCGGGATTGGTCGGCTCGAGCATGTGCGCGCGGCTGATCTCCTCGTATCCCTTCGGCGTGAGGCGCGCGATGATCAGGTCCCCCTTCTCATTCGCGAGGAAGAAACGGCTGCCATTCTTGATGAGGAATGCATTCGCCCAGCGGACCGGGCTGCCATCCGTGGTGGCGGCGAAAGTTTCCCACACGCGCTCGCCGGTCTCGAGCTTGAGGCACCGGAGCTGGCCGTAACTGCACACGCCGTAAATGTAGCCGTCCTCGATAAGCGGCGTGCTCATGAGGCTGTGAAGGGTGTCCGTCTGCTTTTCGCTGTTGCGCTGGCCCTGCCAGAGAAGCGTCGCCTGCGGCTTCGCGGGGTCGAGGCGGAAACAGCGCGAACTCGTGTAAAAGGAACTGAACAGGAGCAAATCGCCCGCCATTCGCGGGGTGGCGATGCTCAGTCCCGAACGAATGGCCCACGGGTGCGACCAGTGAACGCTGCCGGTCTCGGGATCGAGCGAGTTGATGGATTCCGGATGCCAGATGATGAGCTGGCGCGTGCCGCCGGCCGTGAGGATCGTGGGCGGACAGTAGCCCGGCTCGCGGGCGGTCAGTGCGCGCCAGAGCTCCTTGCCGGAGTCCTTGTCGAACGCGACCGCGACACTGCCTTCGCCGCCGACGAGGCAGATCAGCTTTCCGCCGTCGAGCAAAGGATGCCCGGCGAAACCCCACGTGGGCGTCTTCACCTGATACTCTTTCCCGAAGTCGTGCGACCAGATCACTTTTCCGTCCGCGGCATCGAGGCAGAACAGATGACCCTCGGCGCCCAGCGTGTACACTTTTCCACCGCTGACCAGTGGCGTGGCCCGCGGGCCGCCGGCGTAGCTGATCGAGTAGGGGCAGTCGTATTCGTGCTTCCAGCGGATCGCGCCGTCGCTCTCGTTCAGGCAAAGCACGCGCTCCGTGCCGGGAATCTGCGTGCGGGCGAATGCATTCCCCGGGTTCGCCGCGCCGGTCGCGAGCTGCCGGTCCATGACGAACACCCGCCCGTCCGCGATCGCCGGCCCAGTATAGCCGCCACCGATCGGAACACGCCAGCGCACGACCGGTCCGCCCTTGGGGAACTTCTCCACGATGCCGGTCTCCCGCCAGACCGCGTCGCGCTGTGGTCCCAGCCACTGCGGCCAGTCATCGGCACCGGCGCGATCCGGGACGGAAGTGAATGCAAGAACACCGAGCCATGCGCGAAGGGGAATCGTGAGCCTCATGGACGAAAGGATTGGCCGTCCGATGTGCAATGGCGACTCGAAAACCTGCCATCCGGTCCCGAATCATCACTGACCCGACGCCTGTTTTTCAGAGGAACAGAAGGCCTGTCCGGACGCGCCCTCTCCCGGTGGTTCCGGTTTCCGGAGGTATTCGTTCAGTTTCTCCGCGACAAAGCCGACGTGCGGATCCTTGAGCAGGAAGAAATGGTCGCCGTGGACAATCTCGACGCGGACATCGCCGAAGAGATTTCCCCAGCCGAGCTGCGGATCGTCGTAGTCTCCGAGCGTCTGCTCGGAGCGGAACAGGAGGAGCCTGGCGCGACAGGGCGCCATATGGTTTTGAAGGCGCTCGCGTCGCTCGAGGATCCTGCGGACCCGCCGGCGGATCCGTTCGAAGGCCCTGCCCGGGCCCTGAAAAATCCACCCGGCGATCCACCGGAGTTTCTGACGCCAGTCGCCGCCGGTGAACCCGGGAGCGATCGGGATCTTTTCGAGGGGAGCCATGCCGTCGAAGACCACGACGAGTTCGACCGTTTCGCCGACTGCTTCGAATTGCCGCGCAACTTCGTAGGCGACCTCCCCGTCCGCACAATATCCCGCCAACACGTAGGGCCCGTGCGCCTGTACCGTGCGGATCAAATGGGCGCAGTGCGCCGCAAGACTCCGGATGTCCCGCAGGTCGGGAACGGTGGCCACGCCATGGGACGGCTGGTCCGCACCGAGATACGCAGCCAGTTTCCGGTAATGGAAAATGCTGATGCCCGCCCGCGCCGCCTCGTCCTCGCCAAAGGAGGGCATGAAGAAGATCGGACGCCGCGTGCCTTTGGATTGCAACGGGATGATGCCGGATGACGGCTGCGTTCCCGGCTGCGCGTTCCGGCGGACGACCTCGGCGAGTTCCGCCACGGTCGGCGCATGGAAGATCGCCGAGATCGGCAGCCGCACGTGAAGATATTTTTCAATCTCCGAGAAGAGCCGCACCGCCAGCAGCGAATGGCCGCCAAGATCGAAGAAATTGTCCCGGACGCTGGCCGGCGGTGTGCCGAGCACCGATCCCCACAGGCCGACGAGTTGCGCCTCGATCCAATCGGACGGATCGACACGGGAATCCGTGCCCGCCGCGGGCTGCCCGACCGTCAAAGGCAATGCCGCGCGGTCCAGCTTGCCCGTCGGGGTCAAAGGCATTTTGTCGAGGAACACGAATTCCGCGGGGCACATGTAATCCGGCAGCCTCCCGGCCAGGAATTCCCGGAGTTCGCCGCTCGACACTTCCGAGCCCTGTTGCCGGCAGACGCAGGCGACGATCCGCTTGCCTCCAGTCGCCGCTTCCGATGCCACGGCGGCCACAAGGCGGACGCCGGCATGCTGCGCCAGCACGGCCTCGATCTCCGCCAGTTCGATGCGATAGCCGCGGATCTTTACCTGCAAATCGCGCCGGCCGAGGAATTCGATTCTGCCATCGGGCAGGTATCGGACGATGTCGCCGGTCTTGTAGAGGCGCGCCCCGGGCACGGCGCCAAACGGGTCCGGTACGAATTTGTCCGCGGTCAATTCAGGCCGGTTCCAATATCCCCGGGCAAGCCCGTCTCCGCCGGCATAGAGTTCGCCGGGCACCCCGATCGGGACCGGCTGGAGATTTCGATCCAGCACATATGCGCTCGTATTCGCGATGGGGCGGCCGATCGGGACCGGGTCACCCACCTCCCCTGCGGACGACAGCGGACAGCAGCAGGTGAACGTGGTGTTCTCCGTGGGCCCGTAGCCATTGATCAAGCGGCTGCCGGGATTGCACTCCAGGAACTTCCCCGCGTGCCGGGCGGAGATGACGTCGCCGCCGGCGAGGAGTTGACGGACACGCCGGAGACGGGAGACCGATCCATCGACCATCTCGTGAAACAACGCGGCGGTGAGCCACAGGATCGAAACTTCCTGCGTCTCGATGAACTCCCCGAGTTCCTCGAAGGACGCGAGCCTCGACGGAAAGATCACCAGTCGCGCGCCATTCAGCAGCGCGCCCCAGATTTCAAAGGTCGATGCATCGAACGAGACGGGGGCAAACTGCAGGAACACGTCGCGCGGCGCGATCTCCACGTAGTCCGTCGCAGTGACCAGCCGCACGATGCCGCGGTGAATGATGCTGACTCCTTTCGGCCTGCCCGTGGAGCCGGAGGTGAACATCACGTAGGCGAGGCTTTCCGCTGTGACGGACGCAGCCGGATTGTCATCGCTCCCGGGCGCGGGAGGCGGCCCGTCCTGATCGATACAGATCACAGCCGCTCCGTTCGCGGGGAGATTTTGACGCAGCCTCCCAGTGGTGAGGATGACCGTGGCCCGCGTGTCTTCGAGCATCATCGCGAGGCGCTCCGCCGGGAACGAGGCGTCCAGCGGCAGATATGCGCCGCCGGCCTTCAGGATTCCGAGCAACCCGACGATCATCTCGACGGAGCGATCGATGCAGATTCCGACGAGGCTCTCCGGCCCGACTCCCTGCCCGCGGAGATGATGCGCCAGGCGGTTGGCCTTGCGATTCAAATCCCGGTAGGTCACCCGCTGATCCTCGAACACCAGTGCGACAGCCTCCGGGGTGCGAGCGGCCTGCGCCTCGAAAAGCTGATGCACACAGAGATCCCGCGGGTAATCCGTACGGGTCTGGTTCCATTCCACGAGCAGCCTCCGCCGCTCGTCGGTCGCGAGCAGAGGCAGCGCCGAGATGCGCGCGCCGGGCTGTGCGGCCACGCCCTCCAGCAGCGTCCGGAAATGATCCAGCAAACGCATGATCGTCCCTCGCTCGAAAAGATCCGTGCTGTATTCCACCGAGGCCTCCAGCCCTGCCGGCGTCTCGGTCATGGAGACGGCCAGGTCGAATTTCGAGGTGCCGGATCCGACCTCCTTCAGGTGCAGCCCCAGTGATCCGAGCCTGGTCGTCTCGATCGGCGCGTTTTGCAGTGCGAACAGGATCTGGCACAGCGGATTACAGCCCGGGTGGCGTTCCGGGTTGAGTTCCTCGACCAGTTTTTCAAATGGCAGATCCTGGTGCGCGAAAGCCTCGATCGACACTCCCTTCACGTGGCGCAAAAGTTCCTCAAACGTCGGGTCGCCCGACAGGTCGCTGCGCAGCACCACGGTGTTGACGAAGAAGCCGATCAGCCCCTCGGTCTCCCGGCGATTGCGCCCGGCCACCGGGGAGCCGATCACGATATCCGTCTCTCCCGTGTAGCGGTGAAGGAACGTGTCGAACGCCGCCAGCAGCACCATGAAAAGGCTGACGCCGTTCTGCTGAGCCAGCGATTTCAGCGCGGCCAGGGTGGCCGGCGGAAAAACGGCACTTTCCACCGCGCCGCGATAGCTGGGAGTGGCCGGCCGCGGATGATCCGCCGGCAACTCGAGCCGTGCCGGAGCGCCGTCGAGCCGTTTCTTCCAATAATCGATCTGCGCCTGCAGCACCTCTCCTCGCAGCCAGTCGCGCTGCCAGACGGCGAAGTCCGCATACTGGATCGGCAATTCCGGCAGGGGTGACTCTTTTCCCTCGGAGAATGCCGTGTAGAGCTGGCCCAATTCCCGGACGAGCACGCCGAGGGACCAGCCGTCCGACACGACATGGTGCATGTTCAGGAAGAGAAGATGATCGGCTGGCCCCAAACGGAGCAACCTCGCCCGCAGCATCGGCGCCCTTGCCATGTCGAATGGCCGCCATGCGTCCTCCCCGCACAACCGTGCCGCCTCCGCCTCCCGCTCACGGACCGGCAGATCGCCCAGGTCCGTAAACGGCATCTCGATCCCGGCAAGCGGCTCGACGATCTGCACGGGGCGGCCCCCGGCCTGCTCGAACCGGGTGCGCAGGCTCTGGTGACGCCGCACCACCTCGTCGAGCGAGCGCTGCAAGGCGTCCCGCCCCAGTTCGCCAGTGAGGTGAAGCGAGAGCGGAACATTGTAAACCGCCCTGTCCGGCGCGAGTTGATCGAGGAACCACAGGCTCTCCTGCGCGAAGGAAAGCGGCGCCTGCTTTCGCCGGGTTGCCCGCGGGATCGCATCCGGGCCGGAGACCGGCTTCGATCCCTCCGCGCTCTGCGCACTGGCGATCCGCCCCGCGAGCGCACGGATGGTTTGATCCTCGAAGATGCTTCGCAGCGACAGCGCGACGTGCAGTTCATCGCGCAGGCGCGAAACGAGCCGCGCCGCCATCAGGGAATGACCGCCGAGCGCGAAAAAGTTATCGGTGACGCCGACATTCGTCACACCCATCACCTCGCTCCACATCCGCGCGAGCCGTTCTTCCAAGGGTGAGGCCGGCGGGATGGACTCCGTTTGCGCGCGATCTTCCCGTTTGCCGTGAGCGGCAGCGCATCGAGGAGGACGAACGTCGAAGGCACCATGTAGTCGGGAAGCGTGTTCTTCACGAGCGCGCGCAGTCCATCCGCGGCAAGCGCATCCCTCCGGCCCGAGACGTAGGCCACGAGGCGCTTTTCGCCCGGCGCATCCTCGCGGACCACGACCAGCGCCTCCCGGACTGCGGGATGCTGCCGCAGCGCGCTCTCGATCTCGCCGGGCTCGATGCGGAAACCGCGGATCTTCACCTGCTGATCGATGCGTCCAAGAAATTCGATGTTCCCATCCGCACGGTAACGGACGAGGTCGCCCGTCCGGTAGATCCTGCCTCCCGGCGCGCTGCCGAACGGATTCGGCATGAACATTTCGGCGGTCAATTCCAGGCGATTGAGGTAGCCGCGGGCGAGGCCCTCTCCGCCGATCCACAGTTCGCCCGCGACGCCGATCGGAACGGGCTGCATCCGCCGGTCCAGGAC
>JBEBGK010000752.1:0-2618 GCA_040081515.1 Chthoniobacteraceae bacterium | reverse complement strand
GTTCAGACGCGTCTTTTCGCCGCCGCTGAGGACCTCGGTCTTCTTGTATATCTCGTCCTTGCGGAAAAGGAATGAGCCGAGGATGCCGCGGGCCTCGTTTTCGCCGAGATCCTTGCCGCTCTCCATGACTTCCTGCAGGACGGTCTTCGCGGGATCGAGTGTGGCGGAGCGGTGCTGGCTGAAGTAGCCGATCTTCGCATTCAGCCCGGGCGTGCGCGTGCCTTTCTGGAATTCGACGACGCCGCCGAGGATCTTCAGCAGCGTGGATTTTCCCGCGCCATTCGGGCCGACCAGCACCGTGCGTTCGTCGCGCTCGATGGTGAGGTCGAGGCCCTCGTACACCTTCACGCTGCCGTAGGCCATGTGGATGCCCTCGAGGGTCATCGCGCGCTGGCCGATACGCGGCGGCTGCGGGATCTGGAAGCGGAAGGGCTTGCGCGGCGGCATTGGCTTTTCGATCTGCTCCATGCGCTCGATTTGCTTGAGCTTGCTCATGGCCTGCGAGGCCTTCGAGGTGACCGAGCGGAAGCGGTCCACGAACTCCTGGAGCGCCGCGATTTCCTTCTGCTGGTTCTTGTAGGCGGCGAGCTGCTGCTCGTAGTTTGCCTCCTTTTGTTCGAGGTATGCCGCGTAGTTGCCCGTGTAGGAGATGAGTTTCTTCGCGGAGATTTCGTACACGCGCTCGACGATCTCATCCATGAACTGCCGATCGTGTGAGATGAGAAGCAGCGCGCCGGAGTAGCTCTTGAGATACTTTTGCAGCCACAACAGCGAGAGGAGGTCGAGGTGGTTCGTGGGCTCGTCGAGCAGGAGCAGATCGGGCTCCATCACGAGCAGCCGCGCGAGGTGTGCGCGCATGACCCAGCCGCCGCTCATCTCACGCGCGGGGCGCGAAAAGTCCGTCTCCCGGTAGCCAAGGCCGTGGAGCATCTTCTTCGCCTTCGCCTCGACGTGCGGGCTGCAGAGCGCCTCGTGCTTGGCGTGGGCTTCGAGGTATTCGGGCCCCTCGACGTCGCCGGCCTTTTCGAGTGCGTGCAGCCTTTCCTCCAGCTTCGCGATATCACCCGCGCGGCCGGTCGCGATGTCGAGCACGGTCTCGGTGCCGATGGATTCCGCCTCCTGCGGGAGATAGCCGACCATCGTCCATGCGTCGCGTTCGACGGTGCCGGCATCGGGGTCCTCCGTGTGAAGGATGATGGAGAACAAGGTCGATTTGCCCGCGCCATTCGGGCCGACGAGTGCGACGCGCTCGCCGTAGTTCACCTGCATGGCGGCGTTCTCAAAGAGGGTGCGCCCGCCGTGGCTTTTTCGAAGATCGCGAATGGTCAGCATGAAGTATTGGTCGGAATGAATGGCAGCCCTCTGGCTCCGCATCACCGTGTCCGTCGGATGCGCTTGCTGACAAGCAATATCGCGCCGCGATTCGGAGGCCCGGTTTCCCCGGGCAGCTTGCCAGCGGGCGGGGGTTCGGGCATTTTCAATCATGGCAAATGCACTCGTAATCGGCATGGGCGGAGTCGGCTCCGTCGTCGGTCAGAAGCTCCATGGCTACGGCTGCTTCGAGAGAATCTACCTCAGCGACGTGGACACGACCTACGCGCAGCGCCTGCACGAGCGGACGCCGAAAAGCCGCTTCGAAGTCGTGGCTCTGAACGCGATGGATTCCGCAAAGGTGGCGGCATTCATTGCGGAGAAGAAGATCACCGTGACGCTCAACTCGGCCACATGGCTGGTGAACCACAGCGTCCTCGAGGCATGCGAGCAGGCAGGCTCGCATTACCTCGACATGGCGGCGGACATCTATTCCCCGCCCGGCGTGAAGCGTCCGACGAAGAACAGCTACGAGGCGGAGATTGAGAAATTCGACGCGCGCTTCCGCGAAAGCAATCTGCTCGGCCTGCTCTGCATGGGCTGCGATCCGGGTGCGGTGAATGTCTTTGCCCGCTGGGCGATGGACCGGCTCGACACCGCGGAGAGCATCCGTGTGCTGGATGCGGATAACGCGGACGTGAAAGGCTACCGGTTCGCCGTGCTCTTCAGTCCCGAGACGCTTTTCGAGGAACTCGGCGCGGTGCCGTATTTTGTGAAGGACGCGCGCGTCATGTCGGGCAAGCCGCTCGAGACGGAGGTCGAGTGGCACCGCTTCCCTCCACCGCTCGGGCTGATGAAGACGTACGCGGTCGCCCACGAGGAGGGTGTGTCGCTTGGGCTCTACAAGCCGTTCGTCGAGAAAGGCGTCCGGTATTCGGTCTTCAAGTACACGCTGAGCGACAAGGTCGTCTCGCTCGCGAAGAGCCTCGCGCTGCTGGAACTCGACACATGGAAGAAGGTGAAGGTCGATGGCGTGGAAGTCAGTCCGGTGCGCGTGGCGTGCGCGAACCTGCCGAAGCCCGCGACGCTCGGCGCGACGGCGGATGGTTACTCCTGCGTCGGCACGGAGGTCCGCGGTTTCAAGGACGGTAAGCGGGTCGAGTACTTCATCTACACGATGGACAGCCACCACGAGACCTACGAGCGCTACGGCTACTCGCTCACCGTGGTGCAGACCGGCATCCCGCCCGCGCTCGCGGCCCGGCTGATCGCGGAGGGTGCAATCAAGGAGCGCGGCGTGATGATGC
>JBEBGK010000751.1:0-2618 GCA_040081515.1 Chthoniobacteraceae bacterium | reverse complement strand
AGGACGGTTCGCTCTATTTCACCGACGGTCGGCACATCAACCGCATGGACAGTCGCGGGCGCACGACGGTCTTCCGTGGCGCCGCGGCGGCGCATGCGACGAACGGCCTGATGTTCGACGCGCAGGGGCGGCTCATCGCATGCGAGTCGAAGGGGCGTCGCGTCACGCGCACGGAGCAGGACGGCACGATCACGGTGCTCGCGGATCGTTTTCAGGGGAAGCGGTTCAATTCTCCGAATGACCTCGCGATGGATTCGCACGGCCGCATCCACTTCACCGATCCGCGCTACGGTTCGCGCGCGGGGATGGAGATTCGGGACGCACGGGGCCGCGAGGTCGAGGGGGTCTATCGCATCGATGCGCCGGGCAGGGTCACGCGCATCGTGCTCCCCGGTATCGAGCGCCCGAACGGAATCCTCGTCAGTCCGCGCGACGAGTTTCTCTACGTCTGCGACAACAATAACAACAGCCGTGGCGGAGCCCGGAAACTCGTGCGCTTCGATCTCCGACCTGACGGCACCGTGAATCCCACGAGCCGCCGCGTCATCTTCGACTGGAAAAACGGGCGCGGGCCGGACGGCATGAAGATGGATCAGGCAGGCCGCATCTACGTCGCCGCCGGCGTGAACAAGCGGAATGAATACGAGACGGATCACTTCAAGGCGGGCTGCTACCTCCTTTCGCCATCGGGACGGCTCATCGATTTCGTCCCGACCGCGCCGGACGAGGCATGCAACTGCGCCTTCGGCGGAAGGGACATGAGGACGCTGTTCATCACCTCGGGGAATCACCTTTGGAGCGTGCCGGTGGAGACGCCGGGATGGTCGGCGTCGCGGTGAGTGCGAGAGTTCCCCGCTAAGGTGGGAGCCTGTTCCGGTTCATCTAGCCTTGTGAACCCCAACGAGACTCCCGACGATCGCCGGCCCTGCGCCCATGGGGCGTCCGTCCGTCGGCTCACCGTCATCGCAACCCTCGTTTCAGTCGTGTCGATGGCCGTGATTCCCGCGCGCGCGGCGTTGAAGCCGGATGAAACGGCGCAGGCGATGCGCGTGCTGAAAACGAACTGTCTCTCCTGCCACAACGAGCAGAAAAAAAAGGGCGGGCTCGTGATGAGTTCACGCGAGGCGCTGGTGAAGGGCGGGGACGACGGTGCCGCGCTGGTGGAAGGTGACCCGGAGATGAGTCCGCTGATCTCGTCCCTCGCGCCTGACGCGGATCCCCACATGCCGCCAAAGAAGCAACTGGCCGTGGCACACATCGACTTGCTCCGTCGCTGGGTGAAGGAGGGTGCGCCGTGGGATGCGGCGGCGCTCAAGGATCAGCCCTCCGCACCGCGCGCGGTTTCGCTTGCGGCGATGCCGTCCGCTTTTCGCCCGGTGCTGGCGATCGCGCTCTCGCCCGATGCGAAGCGGCTCGCGGTCGGCTGCGGAAATGAGCTCGTCCTTTATGACGTGACTGGAAAGGAACCGGCTGTGGTGCGGCGTTCGGCTGCGCATCTCGATCCCGTGCAATGCATCGCGTGGAGTCCCGATGGGCGGAGGATCGCCAGCGGTGCATTCCGGCGGGTTGTTTTCTGGAGCGGCGAGACGCTGGCGCAGGAGCGCGAGATCGCCGGAGGATTCACGGACCGCATCACGGCTCTACGGTTCATGCCGGATGGGAAGCAAGTCGTCGCCGCGGATGGCCGTACCGGCGAGGAGGGGACGGTGCGCATCATCGATTCCGTCACTGGCGCGATCGGCGCCTCGTGGGGTGCGCACAGCGACACGATCTATGATCTCTCCCTGAGTCCCGATGGCAAACTGCTCGCGACGGCGGGTGGCGACAGGCTGGTGAAGATATGGGACGTCGCCGGGCGCAAGGAGACCGCGCGTCTGGAAGGCCACACTGCGCAGGTTCTTGCCGTCGCATTTGACGGCAAGGCGGCGCAGATCATCAGCGGCGGCGCGGACCAGCAGCTCAAGCTGTGGGATGTGAAGACGAAGGAGCGGATCAATTCGCTCGGCCGGCACACGGGCGCGATTACATCGCTCGCTTGGGTGCCGGGCGGGCCGACGATCTTTGCTGCGACCGATGGCGGTGGTGCTGCGCGCTACTCGGAGCTTCAGGCGCACAGCGGCGGGCAGACCTCGGAATCCGCAAAGGAGCGCAGTCTTCCCGGCGGGAACAGCGCGCTGCATTGCATCACGGCGAGCGCGGATGGCAGTCGCGCGTTCGCCGGGACGCAGGACGGACGGGTTCTCGCCTGGGACAAGGACGGAAAGCTCACCGGCACGATCGACGTGCGCGCGAAAGAGGACGTGAAGAACGAGCCGCCGAGCTTCGTGCGCGATGTCCTGCCGGTTCTCAGCAGGGCCGGGTGCAATGCCGGCGCGTGCCACGCAAAGCCCGACGGGCAGAATGGATTCCGCCTCACCGTCTTCTCGTATGACCCGCTGGCCGACCACCGGGAGATCACGCAGGAGGCGCGCGCGTGTCGCGTCTTCCCAGCGGCGCCGGAGGAAAGCCTCCTCCTGCTGAAGCCCACCCTCGCCGTGCCGCACGAGGGCGGCGAGCGCATCGCGAAGGACTCCGACGCATACCGCATCCTCGTGCAGTGGATCCGCGGCGGCATGGTG
>JBEBGK010000060.1:0-10025 GCA_040081515.1 Chthoniobacteraceae bacterium | reverse complement strand
CCCGGGCCGAGGGCAGGAACCAAATCCACGGCCAGCTTTCCGCCGCGATCGGATTCTTCGCGGCCATCGCGTGCGGCAGATGCACCCCCGGCACGCCGTCCCTGCGGTCGGCCTCGAAAACCGCCCGCACCCGGCCCAGATGCTCCTCGATCAGAGGTCGCACGCTCTTTGGTAGCGTCAACACCCGGTCCTTGTCCCCCTTTCCTCCCCGCACCTCCAGCTTTCCTCCCTTCACATCCACATCCTTGATCCGCAGCTTCTGCACTTCGGCCACCCGCAGCCCGCAGCCATACAGCAGCTTCGCCGCCAGCCCTGCATCCCCCTTCACCCCGGCGAGCAGCGCCCGCACCTCCTCCACCGCCAGCACCACCGGCAGGTTCTTCCTCGGCCGCGCCCGCATCGCGTCCAGCCCCTCGATCGGCATTTCCAGCACCTCCCGGTAAAGAAAGACCAGCGCGTTCAGCGCTTGATTCTGCGTCGAGGCCGAGACATTCCGGTTCACCGCCAGGTGTGTCAGGAACGCCTCCACCTCCGCCGCCCCCATTTCCGCCGGGTGCCGCATCCGCCCGCTGACTTCCTTTTGAAACAGCACATACCGTTTATACCACCCCACGTAGCCTTGCTCCGTCACCCTGGAGTAGCGGCGCATCCTCATCACCCCGATGATTCGTTGTTCGAGGGTTGGCGCGGCATCTGGAATATTCATACATCACTTTTATGCGCTTATTTGAGCAAATCCCAACACAAATGTTGCTTTGCGCTCATTACGCGCGTAAAGTGAACACCGTGAGTCCTGAACCCCGTGATATTCCAACACTTTTGTCGGACATAAAGCTGCTGACAAAGCAACAAATCTGTCGATAAACTCCCTGTTAGCCAAGAAATAGCACTACCATGGACTACGCCAAATTGAAGACCGAGATAAAGGAGATATCCGAGATTGCCTCAAGTGTTCCTGAACAATTCCGCGACAGGTGCTTCGAGGTTTTGCTGTCGCATCTACTTGCCGGCGGCCACGTGCGTGCTGCCAACGTTACTCCTGCCGACCCACCACCGAACCCTGAGGCAAACACATCAGGTCAACAAGGAGGAGCGATTCCGACGCCCTCCCAGATTCGGATACTCATGTCGAAGGCTGGAGTTACCGCGGAGGACATCGGGAAGATCCTGTTTATCGAGGACGGCGCGGTGCACTTTGTCAGAGAGCCCAGCCACACCAAGGTTGCTAAGGGCCAGATCGAATGGGCGCTTCTGCTGGCCCTGAAGAACGGGTTGATCAACAACTCCTTGGTTGCCGACCCAGAGGAAGTCCGATCTGTTTGTCAAGACAAGGGCTTCTACGACAAGGCGAACTTCGCCAAGAACTTCAAAAACAACCAGAAGTATTTCAAGGACCTCATGAAGGCCCAGGGTGACGCCCAAGCTCTGACCACGGATGGTCAAGAGGCCTTGGGTTCACTGATCAAGTCCCTTGCCTCGACATCGTCGTGAAGGAAGAGATCCTAGAAAAGCTTGAGACGTTCCGAACTGATCTTCGTGCACTCAAGAAGAGTGTCACAGCTCTAACGACGAAGCAGGTCGGTCGAAAGGCGATCCAAGAAGAGGCGGACAGGATCGCTACATTTTGGATCGAGGAGCTTCGGAGCCCCTTGGAGCACAAGTTCAAGCTCGATGGGCCGGTGATCGCCGAGCAGGCCGCCGCGATGAAGCAGCTCCACGTGCTTAGCCGTCCCAATAACCTTAAGTCCTCATACCTTAAGACGCTTTCCCAAGCTCTGACCAAGTTCGATGATCGGTTCATCCTACCAATCAAGCAACAAGCGGTTGAGATCAATGATGTGTTTGATCTTCAGAAGCTGGTTCCTAATCTGCCAAATCCCGACGAGTCTGACTACCTATCGGAGGCCATCAATTGCGCGAATGCCGGATTTAGACGTGCCGCGGTTGTGATGGGTTGGTGTGCTCTTGTGGACCGCATGCAGAAGAAAATTGTTTTGCTCGGACTCACCAAGTTCAATCAGGCATCAACCCAGGTTAAGAACCAGACAAGTGGCAAGTTTAAGAACTGGAATAAAGAGTTTGCGGTTGCGACGCTTTCTGAACTGCAAACGGTATTCGACACGGACCTAATCGTCGTTCTCGAGGGAATGGGGCTCTTGGATTCGAACGAGTCGGATCGACTGATCCGAGTCTGCTTCCAATACCGGAATCATAGCGCACACCCCGGACAGGCCCCAATTGAAGACGCGCATCTTGTGGCTTTCTTTACCGATGTGGCAAAGATTGCCCTTCAGAATCCAAAGTTCACACTAACATGAATAGGCTAACAAGTCAGTGGTGGCAACGGCGGACAAGCCCGCTAGTTCGCTTCGCTCTGAACGCCTAATCTCCGCCGTGCCACACTTCAAACGTTCGCCCAACTAACACCCGCTATGCGCGCACTCATCACCACGGCAACATTCCTCCTCGCCTCGATTTGTGCTGCTGAAGCCCAGCAGAAGGTAGCCTCTCTAATCTCCCAAGCTCGGAATGCTTACCGGAATAGTTCCGTGAAGGTGGCGACTGAGTATCGCCGAGCTTTTGCACAAGCCATTGGAGGTGCCACAAAGATCGAGGTCTATTTGCTCGACTTCGAGATGACTGATGCTGAGGATGCCAATCGTGATGCGGCTTGGGCGATCAGACTCGCAGAGGATCAGTTTCCCATCGTTCCTTACGGTAATCAGTCCAAGATACTGAAACGCAAGATGCTCTCTGCTGACGAGATTAAGCTGCTGATGCCAACCCTCCAGCGGACGATAGCCGTGGAGGAGAACTCAGGTGGAGCCATGTGTCACTTTCCCATACATGGCATCAGGGTGTGGGACGGAGAGGATATTGTGTTCCAGACAAGCATCTGTCATCACTGCATGAACTTCTACATGACGTATCCCCATGGCGGTGCTGACTGGACCAGTCTCAGCGATCCCGTGCTGCGGACTGTGCTTGATCAGCTCATGCCGATTCCTCAGAAGGAGATTGACCGATTTGACAAGAAGTGGGGAGGCAAGAAGAAGGATGGAAAGAAGTGATCACTACGACCAGCCAAAGGCGAACAAAACGGATGCAGGCAACGGCTCGAAGGCTATCTGTCGTGTCAGCAACGTCTCGCGCTCGCCGTCGCCTGATCCGGGACGTTCGGCAACAAGGAACACCTCGCTGAGTAATCCACCCATCCTCTATGAAAGCCATCATCTGCCTCCTGCTTAGCCTGCTCGCCGCCCCGCTGTTCGCTCAGCCTTCGAATCCAACCACCGTCAAGGACGCCCGCGTCGAGACCTACCGAAAGGTCGGCTCCACGGAACTGAAGCTGTGGATCTTTGGGGAGTCGGATCCCAAGGTGCCCAAGCCCGCGATTGTGTTCTTCCACGGTGGTGGTTGGAATGCAGGAACACCGCAGCAATTCGAGGCTCATGCACGATATTTTGCAAAGCGTGGCATGATCGCCATTCTCGCTGAGTATCGTGTGAAATCCCGCCACGGTGTTTTAGCGGTGGAATGCGTGAAAGACGCCAAGGCCGCCATCGCCTGGGTCAGGGAAACTGCCCAGCGTCTCGGCATTGATCCGAACAAGATTGCCGCATCTGGAGGCTCCGCCGGTGGTCACCTCTCAGCCTGCACTGGCACAGTCACTGGTCTTGGCAGCGACGAACGACCCAACGCCATGATCCTTTTCAACGCCGCCACCACGCTCGCTCCGATCGGGGATTGGAAATTTGCAGATCCCAAGATGGAACCCGGCATCGACCGATTGGGAGTGAAGGGGCACGTCATCTCTCCAGCGCATCACATTGGCCCACACACTCCACCGGCCCTGCTTCTTCATGGCACGATAGACGAGACAGTTCCCTATGACAGTGTCGTGGCTTTTGATAAAGCGATGAAGAAGGCAAATCGCCCCTCCAAGCTGATTGGCTACGAAGGTGCAGACCACGCCTTCTTCAACAGACCGCCGTATCTCGGTAAAACAATAGCCGAAGCCGACGCTTTCCTCGTCGATCTCGGCTGGATCAAGAAATGACGTCCCGCAGCCAACGTCGCCGAACCATGCGCTGCAGAGAACAGCTCCGGTCGGTCACGCTGCCTGCTCCCCGCAGAGCCCGCCGCGCAGGCATCGCGCCCGCCCTCCGCTGTCTCTGAGCTTGGGGTCGTTAAGAATACGGTTACGAATAAGAGTACGATGCCGGGCCAAGAGGGGACTCGGTTTTAATCACGGAGCCGCCGTTTGCGTCGGGACTTCCGACGCCGAGGGGGTTGCTTCGCGGGGAAGATGACGATCCAGCCGGCGGAGACTAGAATGCGTTCACGGTGCTCTTCGCGCGGAATGCAGCGACCTGCGGGCGCGATGCCGTCTCGGTGAGACGCTTGTCCAGATAGTTCGCAGCCTGCACGGCGGCTTTGCCGAGATCCGTCTGCGGGCCGACCTCCTCGGCGATCTGGCGGAGCAACGGCAGCGCGGCGGGACGCTGGGTATCCGCGAGCGCCTGAACGGCGGCACTGCGGTAAACCGCGTGCGTCTGCGTCTCGCGTGCCCATTTCGGGAGCATCTCCAGTGCGACGTCCGGATAGAACCGTGCGATGCCAAAGAGCGCGTAATGACGCGTGCTCGGGCTGCCCTCGAGCAGTTCGCGCTTCCAGAAGTCCCACTCCCTTTCCTCGGTAATGCCGTAGTAGCGCTTCGCAGCCTCGCGGCTGAGCGGCTCGATCATGGCCTCGATGCGAAGCTGGGGATCGGTGTTCATGGCGACGGATTCCATGTTCGCCCCGCTGTCGCGGAGCGCGCTCAGCGCCGCGAGGATGTCGCCGGTCTCCACGCGAAATGCATCCGTGTTGAGGATGCCCGCCGCGCCATTCACCGGCGCAAACTTCGCCACTGCGCTGAGCGGAAGATTTTCCGTGAGCGCGAGCACCGCAGTCTGCACCGCCGCGCCGGAGACCTCGCCGTGGTCCGCCGCCCACTTGAGGAATGCCTCGAGGCGGCCCTCTTCGTGGTACGAGAGGCGGAACGCGGTCTCCACAACGATGTTCGAGGAATTCAACGCGGCAACGGTGAGATCGATCTCCGCGCCGCGGGCCGGCATCAGCTCGACCTCGGCGGCGCGCGTCACGATGACGCGGCTGCGCCCGCCCTCGAGCACCTGGCCGGCGGGAACCGTCACGCGCAGCGGGGTCGGGCTGTTGTTGCGAAGGCGCGCGCTCATCCGTTCGCGACCGTTGCCGGTCAGCGTCGCCTCGACGATGCCCTGCTGGGTGGCGGCCAGCACATCGGCCTTTTCAAATTCGACAGCGGCTGGCTCGGCGGCCTCCGCGGAATCGGAGACGGAAACAACCGGTGCCGCCGGTCCATTCTCCGGCTTGGTCGCTGCGACAACGGCAGCATCGGCCTTCGCGGGGACCTCGTGCGCAGTCTCCGGAGCGGGCGCCCCGGCGACGGCGGGCCGGGCGGCAGGGGCTGTCTCCGCGGGTTTCGATTGGTTGCGCCGGCCGAATTCCACGCCGCCCCAGGCGAGCGCGGTGGAAAGGACGACACCGATCAGGATGTTGGAGGTTTTCATGCCCCGTTGACGGCGCATGGGGCATGCCACGGCCCGCGGTTATTTTCGGGCACCGCAAAGGGAGAGCGCTCCCTCCGCCGCCACGAGCCATCACGCCCTTCGGACGCACAGCGCGCGGGGCACACCTTCTGCTAAAAAAGAGGTAAGTCGCACCGACGCCCCAATGACCAAATCCCGCATCCTTGTTGTGGACGATGAATCGAACCTTTCCGATCTCGTCCGTCTCTATCTCGAAAAGACGCAGCGCTACGAAGTGCGCGTCGAGAACCGCTCCGCGCTGGCTTTGTCGGCGGCCCGCGAATTCCGGCCGCACCTCGTCCTGCTCGATGTGGACATGCCCGGGAAGGACGGTGGCGACGTGGCCGCCGAGATTCAAGCAGAGCCGGCGTTGCGCGGCGTGCAGATCCTTTTCCTGACCTCCCTCATCTCACCCGAGGAAGCGCGTGAACGCGAGACCATCAAGGGCGGCATGCGTTTCCTCTCCAAGCCCGTAAGCCCGAACGTGCTGATCGAGACCGTTGACCGCGCGCTGGGTGGCCTCGCCCATGTGGGGTGAACTCCACCCGCGCTCCCGTCGTGACGCGCCCGGGCGGTTCCGGCCATCCCGAAAGGAGGATATCTGAGCGACCTGAATCCCGATGCGCGGCTGCTGATTGTCGATGACTGCGTCTCGACGGTCTCCCTCCTGAGGAACATCCTCAGCAGGCTGGGCTTTACCCGCATCGAAACCGTGACCGATTCGCGCGAAGCGGTCGCGCGGGTCGAGCAGATCAGCCCGGACCTGATCATCCTCGACCTGAACATGCCGCACCTCGACGGCTTCACGGTGCTGAGCCAGTTGCGGGGCATCCTTCAGCGCGGCACTTTTCTGCCGGTGCTCGTGCTCACCTCGGATTACACGGGGGAGGCAAAGCGCAAGGCGCTGCTCGCGGGCGCGTCGGATCTGGTGACGAAGCCCTTCAATCCCTCGGAGATCTTCATGCGGATCCGGAATCTCCTCCAGATCCGCTTCCTCCACCTCGATCTCTCCGCGCAGAACCAGATGCTCGAGGTGAAAGTCGAGGAGCGCACCGCGGAACTCCGCGCGATGCAGCAGCAGGTCATCGTCCAGGAACGTCTGCGCGCATTCGGCGAGATGGCCGGCGGGGTCGTCCACGATTTCAACAACGCGCTCATGTCCGTCATCGGCTACAGCGAACTCCTGCTGAGCGATGAAGACATGCTCGCCGATTCGAAGAAGGCGCGGCACTACCTGACGATCATGAACAACGCCGGCAAGGATGCCTCGCGCATCATCGGCCGGCTGCGCGATTTCTACCGCCCCCGGGCGATGATCGATTGTTTTGCGCCTGTGGATCTGAACGAGGTGATCGAGCAATCCGTGCCTCTCACGCAGCCGAAGTGGAAGGACGAGGCGCTCGCGGATGGACGCGCGATTTCCGTTAAGATGGACCTTGCAAAGCTCCCGCCGATCTCGGGAAACGTCCAGGAACTGCGGGAGATTCCGATCAATCTGATCCTGAATGCCGTCGATGCGATGCCCGTCGGCGGCACCATCACCCTGCGCAGCGGATGCGATGGCCGCAACGTGCTCTTCGAAGTCACCGACACCGGCACCGGGATGACCGACCAGGTCCGCATGCGCTGCCTGGAGCCCTTCTTCACCACCAAGGGCGACAAGGGGGCCGGCCTCGGATTGTCCACCGTCTTCGGCGTCGTGAAGCGTCACGAGGGCAGCATCCAGATCGACAGCGAACCCGGCAAAGGGACGACCGTCCGGATCCGCATCCCGGCCGTCGTCCAGCCCGCCGTCGAGGACGACGGCGAGGCAGGCGGATTGGATCGCCCCGTGCGGGTGCTTGTGGTGGAGGACGATGAGGGTTCGCGATCGATCATCGAGGGATACCTGAAAAAGGACGGTCATCAGGTGGTGACCGCGACCTGCGCCATGGACGCGATCGACCGCGCCGAGGCGGAGACTTTCGATCTCCTCATCACCGACTACGCGATGCCGGACATGAATGGCGCGCAACTCGCGTCGATCTTCCGCGAAGAGCGCGCCGAACAGCCGGTCATTCTCATGACGGGCTTCGCGCCCGGAGGCGTCGGCCCGGAGGAGGAGTCCGCCGGGGTCGATGTCGTCCTGCGCAAGCCTGTGTCGCGACAAGAGCTTCGCCGGGCCATGGTCTCAGTGATGGGCGCTGGCTGCACCGCGATGGAAGCAGTGGCGGGGTGAGGGACTGATTTTCTCCCCACGCCGGATCGCAGCCCGGGTCGGCGTCATCGGTATGCCGCGTTCTGGCCGGCGTGAACGGCGTGACTCACGTCTGTTCGCTTCATTTTCGCGACGAAGATTCCCGTCATCACCAGCGCGATGATGGAGGTAATCACCGACAGGGTCTCGACTGACTTGATCCCATCTTGGCGACGACCCGATGCGCACACGGGGCATCGGGAAGCGGCGCTGAGAAAAGTGTGCCCGCATCGGGCGCATTGAGCGTGTTTCTTGTTCATGTCAAATTACTACAAAGCACAATACGTACCACTTTAACCACAACAACCATCTCGCGCAGGGACGAGAACCGCTTCCTTTCCTCCCTTGGGATCGGTGACGGCGTGCGATCCGCAGCGCGAAGCGTCATGGCCAGGAGCGGCAGAATCGGGCCAGCCTGCGCCGCTCGCGGAACCCGATCAGGCCGACGAGCGCCATCGCGCCGATGATGGTCGTCGGCTCCGGCACCGGGACGACCTCATAGAGGCCGCCGCCACGATCGAAAGCGATCGCTCCAAGATATCCGGCTCCTTGAAAATTGATGCGGTCGAGAAGGTCCTGGCTGAACGAACCGGAGAACAACAGTTGATCCGCATTGTTGGCGCGGGCTGGCGTACCGGTCCAATTCAGGATGGTCAGCGTCCCGCCCGTCCATGAGGCGTCGCCGAACTCCAGACGGACATTGTTCGAAGTGCCGAAGTCGATGGTCGAGTCTGCGCTCAGCGTCATCGCACCCAGCCGGTCGCTGAATCCACCGGTCCGCAGCGTGCCACCGGCGAGAACGACATCCGTGGTGTCGGCGATCTTGTTCGCGCCGCCGAGGATCAGCGTGCCGCCGGTCAGGAGCAGTTCACCCGGCGCGAAGGAGCCGGCGACGGAGGGGTTGACCGTGACGGCCTTGCTGGTGTCGGCGAAGTTCACCTCCAGCGAGCTGCCCGCGCCAGCGCTGCTCACCGCGCCGGTGAGCGTGAGACTGTTGGTGCCGCCGATGCCGCTGCCCGGCGTGGTGCCGACGACGATGCCGTATGCGAGCGAACGCGAGTCGAGGTTCGAGCCGAGCGCGCCGCCATCGACCGTGATGGTCTGGGTCGCCGCACCGAATGCAAGGTTGTTACCCGCGACGAGCATGCCGCCGCTCACGGTGGTGTTGCCGACATAGGTGTTCGCCGTGGTCAGGGTGAGCGCGCCGGCTCCGGTTTTTTCAAAATCGCCGGTGCCGGTGATGGATCCCGTGAAGGTGGTGCTCGCCCCATTCGCGCCGACACTGAGGGTGCCGCCGCCGGTGCCCAGCGTGCCAAAGGTGACCGTGCCCGCGCCGGAGAGCGAACCGAGGCTGTCGCTGAAGTCGTCCAGGTCGAGCGTCGCGCCTGCGGCGAGCGAGAAGCCCGGCGCTCCGCCGAGCGTGTTGTCGGCGGCGATTCGCAGCGTGCCCGCGTTCACGGCGAGCATCCCGGTGAAAGTATTCGTGCCGCCGAGGACGAGGTCGCCCGCTCCGTTTTTTGCGAGGCTTCTGGCAAGGCCAAGGTCACTGATCCCGCCGCTGAGGGTGAGCGTCCCGGCGGCGATGTTGACGGATGCATCGGCCGTGAGCGTGACGGCGCCTTCCGAGATATTTTCACCGAGGAGCGACTGGATTGCGCTCGTGCCGGCGGTGCCGTTACCCGCGATCCGGAGCGTCTCGGTGTGGATGTTGATTCCCACCGGGTCACCGAAAACGAGGGAAGCGCCGGCCAGGATCTCGGTCCCGTTGCCCGCGCCCACAGCACCGAGCGCGGAGTCGCCAGCCACGTTCAGCGTTCCGGCGGAGACCGTGATCTCGCCGGTGAAGGAATTCCCGCCGCTGAGAGTCAGCGTGCCCGCGCCCGTCTTCTGAAGCGAACCGGCGCCAGTGATCGCGCCCGTGACGTTCGTGCTGCCCGCTCCACCGAGCGTGAGCGCCCTGCCCGAGAGGTCGACCCCGGCGAGACCGAGGGTCCCGCCGGCGCGCAACTGTTGCTCGGCCCCGGTCTGAACATCACAGCGGAACCGCTCACGCTCGCAGGCACGGGCTCCGCGGGCGCGGGCGCGCTCCGGGAGGCATCCGGCAGCGCCTCGTGGAGCGGCCCGATCGCGCTCTCCGCGGACGCCGGCACCGGGGGTGAGGCCGGCGCGACCCTCGG
>JBEBGK010000059.1:0-10041 GCA_040081515.1 Chthoniobacteraceae bacterium | reverse complement strand
GCATTGTGCCGCGCGGATCGCTGCGCCCGGGGAGAAGGTGCAGTTTCTCCTGAATGGCTCGACGCTCCTGAAGAACCCGTGGTTCGCCGACGGCGTGATGGAGAAAATCCGCGCCGCGCGCCCCGCCAGCGAGGTCGCGCGACTGTCGCGGCCGGGCGTGTGGGGCGCAGTCGAGCTGGCGCGGAAAATCAGCGGCGACTCTGCATCACGCCCGGCGTCCCGGCCCGCGCGCGACGATGCGGATGCAAAGCTCGCGAGCTGGCGCCCGGTCTCCGCCGCGCCGACCGAGGGGCGGAACCCGAGGTCCGCCGAGTTTGCGGAGATGCCCCTCGCGGATGCCATCCGGCTCATGCTCGGGGAGGATGCTTCGATTCCCGGCAAGATCCTCCGCGAGAGCGAACACATCGAGTGGACCGTGCGTGAGGTCGCGCGTGCGTTCGCCGAAGGCGGGCGGCTCCTCTATTGCGGTGCAGGGACGAGCGGACGGCTCGGCGTGCTCGACGCGAGCGAATGCCCGCCGACATTCCGCACACCCGCGTCGCTCGTGCAGGGCATCATCGCAGGCGGGCGCAACGCGCTCTGGAGCGCGGTCGAGGGCGCAGAGGACGACTCGGAATCCGGCCGGCGCGCGATGGAGTGCCGCTCGGTGACGGCGCGCGACATCGTGATCGGCATCTCGGCAAGCGGCCACGCGCCGTTCGTGTGGGGCTGCCTGGCCGAGGCGCGCCGCAGAGGCGCAAAGACCGTGCTCGTGTGCTGCAACCCCGCATACCGCGATCACCCGCTGCTCGACCGGGCCATCCTGCCCGACACCGGCCCCGAGGTGCTCACCGGCTCCACGCGTCTGAAGGCCGGCACCGCGACGAAGCTCGTGCTGAACATCATCACCACGCTCGTGATGGCGCGCACCGGCAAGGTGATGAGCAACCTGATGATCGATCTCAACCCCTCGAACACAAAGCTCCGCGACCGCGCGGCGCGCATGGTGCAGGAGCTGACAGGCGCCGATCCATCGGCCGCGCGCCGTGCGCTGGAGGGAAGCGACTGGAACATTCGCAAAGCCTGCGACGCCCTCGCGCCGCGGCCTGGCAGTCAATCGCAAGCGACCGGATGAGAACGCAGGACCCGGGAAAAATCCACGGCCGGTGCCGCGACAAAAATGGTTTGAGCTTTCGCTCGAACGCTCGGGCTGAAGCCCAAGCCACATTCCCGCGCAAGCGCTACGCGAACACTTGAACCGCTCTATACCGTCAGCGCTGCACGCGGGCGCTGCCGCCCTTGGCGAAGGCCTTCACCTGCTCGACGGTCGCCATGGTGGTGTCGCCGGGGAAGGTGGTGAGCAGTGCGCCGTGTGCCCAGCCGAGTTTCACCGCTTCCTCTTCCGAGGCACCGGTGAGCAGGCCGTAGAAGAAGCCCGCGGCGTAGCCATCGCCACCGCCGATGCGGCAGATGACGTCGAGGTCCGTGGTGGGGGACTGGTAGGTCTTGCCGTCGATCCATGCGACCGCGCCCCAGGAGTGGCGGTTGGTCGAGTGAACTTCCCGCAGCGTCGTCGCGACGACTTTCACCTTCGGGAATTTCTTCACGGCCTTCTCGATGACGTTGAAGAACGCGCTCGGATCGAGCTTGCCCTTGGTCTCGACGTCCTGTCCCTCGATGCCGAGGCCTTTCTGCAAGTCCTCCTCATTTCCGACGAGCACATCGACGTGCTCGACGATGCGCGCGAGCGTCTCGACGGCCTTGGTGTGTCCGCCCCAGATGTCCCAGAGCTTCTGGCGGTAGTTGAGGTCGAACGAGGTCACGGCACCCGAAGCCTTCGCGGCCTTCATGGCTTCGATGATCACCTCGCCGGTGGTCTCGGAGAGCGCGGCGAAAATTCCGCCCGAGTGGAACCAGCGCACGCCTGCTCCGAAGATGCCCTTCCAGTCAAAGTCACCGGGCTTGAGCATTCCCGCGGCTTCGTTGCTGCGGTTGTAGAAGACGACCGGGGCGCGCACGCCCTGGCCGCGGTCGGAATAGACGGTCGCCATGTTCGGCCCGCGCACGCCGTCGTGCTTGAACTTCTTGAAAAACGGCTTCACGCCCATCGCGCGCACACGCTCGGCGATGAGGTCGCCAATCGGGTAATCCACCATCGCGGTCGCGACGCCGGTATTGAGACGGAAACAGTCGGAAAGATTCGCCGCGCAGTTGAATTCGCCGCCGCTCACATGGATGTCGCAGTGCGTCGCCTTGCGGAACGGGATGATGCCGGGGTCGAGCCGGTGGACGAGCGCGCCGAGCGAGAGGAAGTCGAGTGCGCCTTTATCTGGGATGTTGAGGCCGTATTTCATGGGGTTGTCTGTGCGTTGATGTTCTTGTGAAAAGTGAATCCCTTCAGCGGGGCGCGGAGTTCAGCAATTCACGCCGCGCGCTGCAAGAAGATCGGAAGCCGCCGCCGAAAAATCTCCTATTTCACCCCGGTCTCACCACCCGTGCGCTTCAGGATGTCCTCGAGGATGACATCGAGCCCCTCGGGCTCATACTTCGCGTCGTCCAGCACGAAGCGCCGTTTCGCCCCTTCCATCGTGTAGTAAACCGTCGCAAGGCCCTTGGATTTCCATTTCCGCTGATCCACCGAGGTGATGCTGGCATAAGGGACCCGCGTGCCCGATGGCGTGACGACAGCCTCGTCGTCGGACCGGAGCACGGAGCGGCGGACCCGCAGCCAGTACATGAGGCTGAATATCCCCCATCACACCGGTCAGCCCCGCAAAGACGTATTGCCCGACAATGTCCGTGCGTTCGAAGCGCCGGTGCGGCGGCTCCGTCTTCCATCCGCGCCCGGCGCAGTACTTCTCCCACTCGCCGGGCGTGGCCTTCCTGCTCTCGTGGGCGTCCCAGCGCTCGTTGCTCCTCGGGTATCCGATGAACCCGTCCCACAGGAACCACAGGGAGCAGCCGATCAGGAAAACGGGGATCAATCCCTTCTGCTGGATCCAAGTCCTGGTTACGCGCGCTTCGGCTGGCATCCGCCAGAAAGTGCCCATTCGATCCGGCCAAGGAAAGCGGGAACTGCTGCAAAAGCATGAACGCTCGCGGCGCCCCCGCCCCGCAGGCCCGTGCTCAATGCAACATCGGCAGCGGATTCGGCTCGCGGATGAGCCGCGCATCGAGGTCGAGGAAGAAGTCGAGACGCCGGTCCGCCTCCGCCTCGTCGATGTGCCGCGCCATGATGAGATAGGTCGCGTAGTGATTCCCCTCGCTCTCCACGAGGCTCGCGTAGAAATCCGCCAGCTCAGGATCGAGATCGCGCACGGCGGTTGCGAGGATCTGGAACTTCTCGCACGAGCGTCCCTCGATCAGCGAACACACCACGAGGTGATCGATCACCTGATGCCTCCTTCCCTTTCGCACCTGCGCCATCATCCCGGAAATCCAGGGACTCTTCCGCGGCGCTGAAAACTCGACGCCGCGCACTCGCAGGAGCCCCAGCACCTGCGCGAAGTGCTGCAATTCCTCGATGGCAATCGCGTTCAATTCCGACACGCGGCCGTACAACTCCACATACTTTTCGAGATTGAGCGCCGTGGTCGCAGCCTTGCGCTCGAGATGGGCGTGATCCACGAGCACCGCCGGCAGGTCCGAGCGGACCTTCGGGAGCCAAGAATCGGGAATCTTTTCGCGCCAGAGCAGCATCGCACCTCCGATAAGCCGATCGCGCCGGCTTGTCCAACCTCCGGGAGCGCCCGCAAACTTCCGCTCGCCGGATGCCGGTTCGCCTTCTAAAAGGCCAGCCGCCTATGCCCGCCAAGTCTGCAACCAAGGACATCCCAATCCTTCCAGCGAAGAAACTCCTCGTCGCCAACCGATCCGAAATCGCCATCCGCATCATGCGCGCGGCGACGGAACTCGGGTTGCGCACTGTCGCCATCTACGCGGAGGAGGATCGCTTTTCGATGCATCGCTTCAAGGCCGACGAGGCGTACCGCGTGGGCGTCGGCAAGGGGCCGGTCGGCGCGTATCTCGACATCGAGGGCATCGTCGCGCTCGCGAAGGAAAAGGGCGTGGACATGATCCATCCCGGCTACGGATTCCTCTCGGAGAATGCGAAATTTGCCAAGGCGTGCGCGGAGGCGGGAATCACGTTCGTCGGTCCGCGGCCCGAGCTGCTCGAACTCATGGGCGACAAGGTCGCAGCCCGCGCGCTCACGCAGAAGCTGAAAGTGCCCACACTGCCCGGCACCGAGGATCCCGTGAACGATCGCAAGGTGGCGCTGAAGGTCGCCGCGGAGATCGGCTTCCCGCTCATCATCAAGGCGGCATTCGGAGGCGGCGGACGCGGCATGCGCGTGGTGCATAAGGCGGGCGATCTCGATTCGCTGCTCGACGAGGCGCAGGGCGAGGCGGAGCGCGCCTTCGGAAATGCGGCGGTCTTCCTCGAAAAATACATCGGCCGCGCCAAGCACATCGAGGTGCAGGTGCTCGGCGACCGCCACGGCAACGCGCTCCACCTGCACGAGCGCGACTGTTCGGTGCAGCGCCGGCATCAGAAAGTCGTCGAGATCGCTCCGAGCCACGGGCTTCCAGACAAAGTGCGCCACGAACTGTGCGAGGCCTCGGTGCGCATCGCGGAGGAGATCGGCTACGACAACGCCGGCACCATCGAGTTCCTCTTGGACCTGGATACGAACGAGTGGTTCTTCATCGAGATGAATCCACGCATCCAGGTGGAGCACACGGTGACGGAGCAGATCACCGGGATCGATCTGGTGCGCTCGCAGATCCTCATCGCGATGGGCCACGCGTTGCACAGCACCGCCGTCGCGATCCCGGCGCAGGGAAAGATTCCGCGCAACGGATTCGCCGTGCAGTGCCGGGTCACCACCGAGGACCCCGAGAACAAATTCACGCCCAACTACGGCAAGATCATCACGTATCGCAGCGCCGGCGGCTACGGCGTGCGGCTCGATGCCGGCATGGGCGAAGCCGGCGCGGTCATCACGCCGTTCTACGACTCGCTGCTGGTGAAGATCACCACGACCGGCGCGACCTTTCACACCGCGCTCGACCGCATGGATCGCGCGATCCGCGAGATGCGAATCCGCGGCGTGAAGACGAACATTCCGTTCCTCGAAAATGTGATCGCGCATTCCGAGTTCCGCAGCGGGATGGCGACGACGACGCTCATCGACACCACGCCGGCGCTGTTCGTGTTCAAGCCGCGCCGCGACCGCGCGACCAAGCTGCTCAATTTCCTCGGCAACGTGATCGTGAACGGCAACCCGCACGCGAAGGGATACAAGCCCGAGAAGCCGCTCACAGCCGCGCCGATTCCGAAAACGAGCGCAGACATCCAGAAAGGCACACGCGACCTGCTGCTCGAACTCGGCCCGAAGAAATTCGCCGAGTGGACGCTCAAGCAGAAACGCCTGCTCATCACCGACACGACCTTCCGCGACGCGCACCAGTCACTCATGGCCACGCGGGTGCGCACCGCCGACATGCTGGCCATCGCGCCCGCCGTCTCCACGCGGACTCCCGGACTTTTCTCCCTCGAAATGTGGGGCGGCGCGACGTTCGACACCGCGATGCGCTTCCTCAACGAGGATCCGTGGCAGCGCCTCCGCAGCCTGCGCGCCGCCGTGCCGAACATCTGCTTCCAGATGCTCCTGCGCGGTGCGAATGCCGTCGGCTACACGAGCTATCCGGCGAATGTCGTCTCCGGTTTCGTGAAGCACGCCGCGGAGTGCGGCATGGATATCTTCCGCGTGTTCGATTCGCTGAACGATCTCAGCAACATGAAGGCCGCGATGGAGGCCGTGCAGGAAACGCACGGCATCTGCGAAGGTGCGCTCTGCTACACCGGCGACATCCTCGATCCGGCACGGACGAAATATTCGCTGAAGTACTACATCGCGCTCGCGAAGGAGCTGGAGAAGATGGGCGCGCATTTCCTCGCCATCAAAGACATGGCCGGCCTCTGCCGCCCCTACGCCGCGCGCGCGCTCGTGAAGGCGCTCAAGGATGAAATCGGAATCCCCGTCCATTTCCACACGCACGACACCAGCGGCATCAATGCCGCGAGCGTGCTCCAAGCCAGCGACGCCGGCGTGGACGTCGCCGATCTCGCCATCGCGAGCATGAGCGGAAGCACTTCGCAGCCGAACCTCAACAGCGTCGTGGCCGCGCTGCAAAACACGCCGCGCGAGACCGGGCTCAACCTCGATACGCTCAACGAATTCTCCGACTACTGGGAGCACGTGCGGAATTTCTACGCGCCCTTCGACACCGCGCCGAAGACCGGCAGCGGCGAGGTGTACCTGCACGAAATGCCCGGCGGCCAGTACACGAACCTCAAGGAACAGGCCGCGAGCATGGGCCTCGGCACGCGCTGGCCCGAGATCGCGCGCTGCTACCGCGAAGTGAACGATCTTTTCGGTGACATCGTGAAAGTGACACCGTCGAGCAAGGTCGTCGGCGACATGGCGCTGTTTCTTTTCACCCGCGGAATCAAACCCGCCGATGTGGTGAACCTCGAGCCCGGCAGCATCGCATTTCCCGAGAGCGTGCTCGACATGCTCAGCGGCGGACTCGGCGAGCCGATGGGCGGCTTCCCGAAGGACGTCGTTCGCGCGATCCTCGGCAACGCAAAGGTCAAGCGCACGAAGCCCGAGCCCGTGAAGCTCAAGGACGTGAAAGCCGAAATCGCCGCGAAGTACCGCCGCGAAGCGAGCGACGACGACCTCTACAGCCACCTCATGTATCCGCAGGTGTTCGCGGACTTCGCGAAATTCCAGGCCAGCTACAGCGACGTTGGCTGCGTACCGACGCCCGCATTTTTCTACGGCCTGCGCCCCGGCGAAGAAGTGCAGGTGAGCATCGAGGAGGGCAAGGTGCTCTTCATCAAACTCATCTCCCTCGGTGCCGCCGACAAGGACGGCCGCCGCGTCATCAGCTACGAACTCAACGGCACGCCGCGCGAGGCGACCGTGGTGGACAAGGGCATCGCGAAGGAAACCAAGGCCCGCGCCAAGGCGAGCGCGAGCGATCCCCTCCAGATCGGCGCGCCGATCCCGGGCATGCTCACCGCGCTCGAGGCCACCGTCGGCAAGGCCGTGGCCAAGGGTGACAAGCTCGCCACGCTCGAAGCCATGAAGATGCAGACGAATCTGCTCGCGCCCGCCGATGGCACGGTCGCCGAGGTGCTCGCGGGAGTCGGCGAAGCCGTCGAGGCCGGCGACCTGATCATCAAGCTGCGCGCATAGGCCGGGAGCCCGCTCGTCCGAACCTACGTGTTGACCAGCCTTTTCTCCGGCGTGCCGTGGTACTCGGCGTAGCGGTAGTAGTAGTAGTCCTGCACGGTCTCATCGACGGCATTGCAAACGATTCCGACCAGATTCACCTGCCGCTCGCGCAAAGTTTCGAGCGCCTTCGTGCTGATACGAATGCTCGATTGAGCGAACCGGAATACGAAAAGCGTCGCGTCCACCTTTGGCGCAATGCAGGACGTGTCATCCGCGGCCGTGACCGGCGCGCTGTCGATGATCACGTAGTCGTATCGCGTCGCCGCGAGCTTCAGAAAGCGGTCTGCGTCGGCGCTCAGGAAGAGTTCACCCGGATTCATCACCATCGAGCCGCGAGAGAGTAGCGAGAGGCCCCGGACCCTCGTGACTTGCGCGGCTTTCTCCAGCGGGCAGTCGCCGTTCAGCACATCGCCAAAGCCGGCCTCATTCGGCAGGTCGAGCGCCCGGTGGAGTTCACCGCGCCGCAGGTCGCCGTCCACGAGGAGCACACGCACGTCGAACATCGCCATCGTGATGGCAAAATTCAACGCGACGGTGCTCTTGCCCTCATTCGGAACCGCACTCGTGACGAGAAAGAGTTTCGGCGGAGGCCCCTCGAACGGCAGGAAGAAGAGCGACGAGCGCAGGGAGCGAAGGGACTCCACGAAGGAATGCCGCTCGTCATCCGGCAACAACGGCGAGACGTCCACGGTCCCCATCGTGCCTGAGACCTTCGGAATGGTCGCGAGCAGACGATCCTTGAAGGCCATTTGAAAATCCGTGATGGATTCGATGCGGTCGTCGAACAGATTCAAGGCCATCAGGCCGAGGATGCCTGCGACCAGACCCAGCGCGAGTCCAGCCCCGAGCGTGTCCCACACGCCGAGGCGCTTTGCCTGGGCGACACTGGCCTTCTGTCGGACCGAGATGATTTCCTGGTCCACGTTCCGGGTGACCTCGATACTGCCTTTCGAACGGCCCAGCGTATCGAGTTGCGAACGCAGCCGGGAGATGCCGGTCTGGATGGTCGCATACTGGTTCAGCCGCTCACTGTTCGCGGCGGCCTTGGTTTCCCAATCCTTGATCGTCGTTTCCAGGTTGCGGATTTCCAAGGTCGTGGCGTCGCGGCGTCGCTTGAGCTCCTCGGTGCTCTGTTTTCGAAACGTGTCGATGAGTTGCTGCTGCTGGGCGATCTGCTCGTCGAGTTCGACCATGATCGGGTGCTTCGCCCTGAGGTCCCGCGCGTAGCCACTGCGCTCGGCCCGGAGCACTTCCATCCTCTGCCGGGCGCGCTCGTATTCGAACATCGGCGCACCGGCATTCGCAGCGCGCGGGTCGCCCTCGCGGAGGTCACCGGAGTCCCCCAAAACGCCCCTCTTTTCCCGGGCGAGTTGCTGATCGACCTCGAGAAGGGTCAGCAATTGCGACTCGTTCTTCAGCTCGGCGAGCCGCGCGTTGAGCTTCGAGAGATAGGTGGCGGCGGCATTGCCTTCCTGCTCGAGGAACCCGGTCTTGTTCTCGCGCTGAAAGGCGAGGAGCCGGTCCTCCTCCCTGCGGAGTTCGCTTGAGACACGCTCGATCTCCTCGTCGATCGCACTTGCGGCAAACTCACCCTTTTGCGAACGCATCTCCTTGCGCGTCGCGATGTATTCGTAGAGGACGGCGTCCAGGAACTGCTGCGTGTATTTTGGCTCTTCGCCGATGGCCGTCAGGACGAAGATGGATGTCTGCTGGATCGGCGCGACGGTCAATGTGATCGGGCAGACGCGCATCTGTGGCGACGTCCCCCGTACGCGGGCTTCGGCGCGGTTGCGCACCGCCTCGTCCTTCATCAGCTCGCCCTGGGTGCTCATGAAGTGCGACATCTCCTCGGAGAACGTCCCACCGTCGGGCAGGTTGATTTTTCCGCTCACCATCATCCGGGCGGTGGAGACATAGGCCGGCTTTTGCGCGGCGACGCACCACGATGCGATGCCCACGCCGAGCGCGATTCCAAATGCGACGATCCACCAATACTTCCGCAACAACATCCGGTAACGGATCAGTTGCGCGCGGAGCTGATCCCTGGACGCCGCTGCGACACTCCTGAAACTCGATGAAGGTCCGGCCATGGTTTGCTAGATGTTGATGAATTTCTGAAGGACGATGATCCGGTCGTCGGGCTGGAGGATGGGATCCTTGTCGATGCGTCCCTTGATGAGCACCTCATCGACATCCACGATCGTCGTCTCCACGCCGCCCCCGGGTTTGACGCGCACGAGCTTCACCTTGCGCTTGTCGGCAAATTCCGCAAACCCGCCCGCCTTCAGGATGGCCTTGCTCACGGTGAAGCGCTCCTCGGGCGGCAGCTCCACACTCCCCTGCGCGCGCACCTGCCCGCTGACATACACCGTCCCGCGCGGTCTCGAACTCGCGGCATCCAGGCCGATGATGACCGTGGCGTTGATGAAGTATTCCCGCTGGAGCATCGGCTTGATGGCCTCGGCGAGTTCCCTGCATGTCCGTCCGGCGGCGCGAACGCGACCGATCAGCGGGACTTCCACCTCGCCGCTGTCGGTGACCATGAGGGAAAGCGGCGGGCGCCTTTCCTGCACGACCCGGTAGCTCAGCCGATCCCCTGCGCCGAGCCTGCGGCTGTTGTCCAGCACCTCCATCGAGGTGGTGCCCGCGACCATGCCGGCTGCCGAGGAAAGTTCCACCCGCTCGCGGGCAGCGGGCTGCTGGGCAGACAGCGGACCGAGGCTGGCAATCACGATTGCCGTGGCGACGATGGAAT
>JBEBGK010000750.1:0-2622 GCA_040081515.1 Chthoniobacteraceae bacterium | reverse complement strand
GCTCGGGCTGGGCATCATCCTGCGGGCGGAGTTCGGGCGCGTGGAGGTCTTCTTTCCCGCCGCGGGCGAACAACGGCAGTACGCGCTGGAATCCGCGCCGCTGCGCCGGGTGCAATTCGCCGCGGGCGACCGGATCAAATCGCGCCAGGGCCGCGAACTGCTCGTAGGAACGGTGGAGGATCGCGCGGGGCTGCTCGTCTATGGGACCGACCAGGGCGAACTGCCCGAGGCCGATCTCTCCGACGCGATCAGTTTCAGCAAACCGGAGGACCGGCTCTTCGGCGGCCGCGTGGATGAAGTGGATGCGTTCGAGCTGCGGGTCGAGGCGCTGCGGTGGCGGAGCGCGCTGCGCCGTTCGCCGGTGCGCGGCTTCGTGGGTGGCCGCGTGGATCTGCTGCCGCACCAGATGTACATCGCCAGCGAAATCGCCGGCCGCCTCGTGCCGCGGGTGCTGCTCGCCGATGAAGTCGGCCTGGGCAAGACGATCGAGGCGGGGCTCATCCTCCATCGCCTGCACCTCACGGGGCGCGCGGAGCGCATTCTCATCCTCGTCCCCGAGCCCCTCGTGAACCAGTGGTTCGTCGAGATGCTCCGGCGGTTCAACCTGCTCTTCAGCATCTTCGACGAGGAACGCTGCGCATCCATCCAGTTGCACGACCCGGAGGCGAATCCCTTTCTCGACAGCCAGCTCGTGCTTTGCAGCACCGCGCTGCTGAGCGGAATCACGGCGCGCGCGAAACAGGTCGTCGCGGCCGGCTGGGATCTGCTGGTGGTGGACGAGGCCCATCACATGGAGTGGAGCCCCGCGGAAACCAGCGCCCAGTATTCCATCGTGGATGAACTCGCCCGGACCGCGCCCGGCGTCCTCCTGCTCACCGCGACCCCGCAGCAGCTCGGCCCCGAGGGGCACTTCGCGCGGCTGCGCCTCCTCGACCCGAGCCGTTACGCCGACCTCGCGAAATTCCTCGAGGAGGCGGAGCACTACGAGCAGGTCGCCCGCGCGCTCGACCGCCTGCTCGCCAACCACCCGCTCACCGAAGCCGACCGCAAGCTTTTCGGCGGGCACTCGCCGCGGGTCCGGCGCCACTGCGAGGAACTCGCCGCCGGCGACGAGGCATCGCGGCTGCACCTCGTGACCGAGTTGCTCGACGCATTCGGCACCGGCCGCGTGATGTTCCGCAATACGCGCGCATCGCTCACCGGCTTCCCGAAGCGCAAAGCCCTTCTTTCCAGGCTGCCGGAGGACGCGGATGAAACCGCCGCCAAGGTGAAATGGATCGTGGGCCTGCTTCGCGAACTCGGGGGCGAAAAGGTGCTGCTCATCTGCAGGACACGCGCGCTCGTCGAGGAGATCGCGGAGCGCCTCCAGCGCGAGATCAAGGTGAACTGCGGCGTCTTCCACGAGGGCCTCACGCTCCTACAGCGCGACCGGAACGCCGCATACTTTGCCGAGCAGGAGGGCGCGCGCATCCTCCTCTGCTCGGAGATCGGGAGCGAGGGGCGGAACTTCCAGTTCGCACATCACCTGGTGCTGTTCGATCTCCCTGCGAATCCGGAACTGCTCGAGCAACGCATCGGCCGGCTCGACCGCATCGGGCAGACCGCGGTGATCCACATCCATGTGCCCTACGTCCCCGACAGCGCCTCGGAGGTCCTCGCGCGCTGGTATCACGAGGGGCTGAATGCATTCGAGACGCACCCCCACGGCGCAGTGGAAATCGCCGCCGCACTCGGCGGGGAACTCGAGGATCTCTGCGCGAAGTTCTCCGCAAAGAAACTGCCCGCCTTCATCAAGCGCACCCGGGAACTGCACACCCGTGTCGCGAAGAAACTCGAACGCGGACACGACCGGCTGCTGGAACTCAACTCCTCCAAGCCCGAACGCGCCGCCGATTTGATCCGGCAGATCCGCGCCGCCGACGCCGATGCGAGCTTCGAGGATTTCTCCATCCGTCTCCTCGATCACTTCGGCGTCGAGGTCGATGACCTGAGCAGCCGGACCTACGGACTCAAGCCCGGCCACCTGATCACGGATGCATTCCCCGCGCTGCCGCAGGAAGGGCTATCCGTCACCTTCGATCGCACCCGCGCGCTGACGCGCGAGGACATCGGCCTTTTCAGCGGCGATCACCCACTCGTCACCGGCGCGCTCGATCTGCTGCTCGGTTCCGAGTCCGGCAACACGGCCTTCGGCGTGTGGAAGGACTCCGGCAGCGAGGCGATCCTGCTCGAGGTCCACTTCGTCATCGAATGCGTCGCGCCGTCTTCCCTGCACGCCGATCGTTTCCTTTCCCCCACCCCGCTCCGGGTGGTGATCGACCACGCGCAGGGCGACCGCAGCGACGACGAGGAGCTTCGCTCGGCGCGCCTGGAGAAAGGCGACATCTACCGGCTCCTCGATCGCGGCGCGGTGAAGCGCAAACTTCTCCCCGCAATGCTCGCAAAAGCCGGCGCAAGCGCCGCGGAACGCATGCAAACGATCGTCGAAAGTGCCACTCGCGCGATGGAGACGCAGCTTCAGGATGAGATCGAGCGCCTGGAAACCCTGCGCACGATCAACGACCACGTCCGCCCCGAGGAGATCGACGGCATGAAAGCCCAGATGACCGCACTGGAAGAAGC
>JBEBGK010000749.1:0-2629 GCA_040081515.1 Chthoniobacteraceae bacterium | reverse complement strand
TGCCGGAGGGCGGCGCGCCGCGCTCGGCGGCAGCCTCGCAGCCAGCCTACCGGACTCACGCGGCGCGACGCCCTCCGGCATCATCGCCGCGGAGAACGCGAGACCCGGCTCGGACGACTGGCAGCTCACGCGCGTGCGGCTCGACAAACAGGCGGGATTTCGCGCGCCGGACATCGAGGGATACTGCTCGCGGCAATCCGTGAAGGCCGGCGAGAAGATCGACATTTTTGTGAGCACAAAGCAGCCGGCGCGTTTCCGCATCGAGATCTTCCGCACCGGGTACTACGGCGGAAAAGGCGCACGCCTCATGGCGCAATACGGCCCGTTCGACGGCGCGCCGCAGCCCGTGCCGCCCGTCGGCGTGAAGCGCTTGCGCGAGTGCCAGTGGAAGCCGTGCGTTTCCATCGACATCCCCGCGGACTGGGTGAGCGGCGTCTATCTCGGCCGGCTCACGACCATTCCCGAAAATGCGGACACGCCCTACTGGCAAAGTTACGTGGTGTTCATCGTCACCGACGATCGAAAGGCGGACATCCTCCTGCAATGCAGCGACAACACCTGGCAGGCGTACAATCGCTGGCCGGACAATTACTCCGTGTACACCGATCCGAAGGGCAACCAGGGCCCGTGGTCGGACGTGAGCTTCGACCGCCCGTATGCAAAGTACGCGCAGATCTACGAGAACCCGCAGTCCATCGGCTCCGGCGAGTGGCTGTGCTTCGAATTTCCCATGGCCTACTGGCTCGAGCAGCAGGGATATGACGTCACGTATTGCGGCAACAGCGACATGCTCACGCCGGATCGCGGACTGAAGTGCAAGGCGTTCCTCAGCGTCGGGCACGATGAATACTGGGACATCCGCGAGTACCAGAGCGTCGTCGCGATGCGCGATGCCGGCGTGAACATCCTCTTTTTCTCCGGCAACTCCGTCTGCTGGGTCACGCCGATGCGCGCGGGTTTCGACGGGCGCCCGAATCGGATCATGTTCCGCGGCGGCCCGTATGGCGGGGACTACAAATTCGCCGTCGATCGCGAGCGCGACAACGGCCCGTTCCCCGAGCGCGGTCCCGACGAAGGCTTCCTCATCGGCGCGCGCAACGTGGACCCCGTGAATGGCGGTGGCGACTGGATCTGCCGGAAACCGGACCACTGGATCTTCGAGGGCACGGGGATGAAAAGCGGCGACTCCATCCCCGGCCTGATCGGCTGGGAGTATCATGGCGACCCGCCCGCCATCGAGGGCCTGGAGGTCGTAGCAGCCGGCACGGCATTCCAGGGCGGAACGCGGCCGCAGCAGTGGACGGCGACGATTTATCCGGGACCGAAAAAGAATTTCGTCTTTAACGCCTCCACGATCTTCTGGTCACAAGGCCTCAGCCATCCGCCCGGCCACATGCTACCGTGGTCGCATTGGTGCCGGCCGCACGGCCCGGACGCCCGCGTGCAACGAATCACGAAGAACCTGCTCGACCGCGCGGTCGGTTAAGAATCCGTCCGCGGCGGAATGCTCCGGCGCGAACCCACCACGCGACAGCCCGGCTCAGGCGCGCATCGCGCATCCGGCCGTCAGTCCGGAACGGGGTCCGCATTCCGCCCGCGTCCTCTTCATCCGCCCGGTTGCTCCTCGATAAACCACGCTTCCACGCGCCGGCGCGCCCAGGGGGTTTTGCGCAGGAACTTCAGCGCGGATTTCACGCTCGGGTTGAATTGAAAACATCGGACCGGGATGCGATCCCCCATCGCCGCCCAGCCATGCCGGGCGACAAGCGCGGTGACGATGCTCTCCAGCGTGACGCCGTGCAGCGGATCGCGCGGATGGACGGAAGGCGATGGCACGGCCTGCGTTGTTCAGCCTTCAGGTCGGCCGCATCCGGCGCGAACGGCTCCGCGCCAGTCCGGAATCACGCACGATTCCCAGCGCGATGACACGCCGACCTGTCACGCAAAATCCCGTCAGGAACTCCGCCGCGTGGCTGCGGGCGAAGTCTTCGGCTTCTCCTTCTTCGGTTTCTTGGTTTCCTTTTTGTGACTGTTATTTCCTTTGGCCATATTGGTCTCCTGATCGTTGTTGGCCTCCAGCTACGCTGCTTTCCGCGGAGAGATCAATGGAAGAGAGTCCAGATTTTCCTTCGCGTCGGGTCCGGACAGGGCTCGGCGCATCCTCGCGCGGGTCGAAAGCGAACCGCCCCGCCGCTTCCCAAGCCGTGGAAATCCCGACAAAGCCTCACTGACAACCGGGATTCCCTCTGGAACCATCAACTTCATGAACCTCACCACCTCCCTCGCCTGTCTCCTCGCGGTCTCTTCCACCATCTTCGCCGCCGAGCCCGCGCCGGAAAAAATCACCCACACCTTCTTCATCGCCGGCGGCGAAACGGCGATCCTCTCGAATGACGGCAAGCCGCACTGGAACGACCCCGCCGCGACGCGCGACGGCTTCGTGCTGCCGAATGGCAACCTGCTCCTCGCGCTCTCGAAGAACAAGGACTACCCCGGCGGCGCAGTCGTCGAGGTCACGCGAGAGAACACGGTCGTCTTCGAGTTCAAAGGCACGCAGTCCGAGGTGAACACCGCGCAGCTTTTGCCGAATGGCAATATCATGCTCACCGAGGCCGGCGCGAAGCCGCGG
>JBEBGK010000748.1:0-2629 GCA_040081515.1 Chthoniobacteraceae bacterium | reverse complement strand
AAATCGCACCACTGCTGCCACTGCTCCTCACGATGCTCTCCGCCGGCGTCGCCTCCGCGCAGGAGCACGACAAGCAGGAAAGCGTCATCTCCACCATCCTGCACAGCGGCCCGCTCACGGTCTTCATCTGGATTTGTATTCTTCTCACTTCCATCATCATGGTGACGCTGATCATCCAGCTCGCCATCTCGCTGCGGAAGGAGAAGCTCGCCCCGCCGCCGCTCGTGGACAGCCTCCGCCAGCTCATCGGCTCGGGCAACTACCAGGAGGCATGGGAAACCTGCAACGCGAACAAGAACTACCTCGCCAACGTCCTGAGGTCCGGCCTCGGCCGCATCGGGCGCGGCAAGGAAGCCGTCGAGGCCGGCCTCTCCGAGCACGGCATGCGCGAAGCCACCCTGCTCCGCACACGCAACAGCTACCTCTCCGTCATCGGCGTCGTCTCCCCGATGATCGGTCTGCTCGGCACGGTCATCGGCATGATGGGCGCCTTCGCGGTCCTCGGCGCCTCGGGCATGGGAAATCCGAAGGAACTCGCCGCAAAGATCTCCGAAGTGCTCCTCGCCACCGCGGCCGGTCTCTTCATCGCGATTCCGGCCTTCGTCGCCTATTACGTCTTCCGCAACATGTCCCAGGCCTCGATCGTCCACGCGGATGACGTGGTGAACACCCTCATCGGCGACCTGCCATACGAAGAACTCGCAGGCATGCAGGTCGGCGAAAACTTTGCCGCCGCCGGGGCTCCCATGCAGACCGGCATCGTCACCGCCGCCCCGGCCACCGCGGCGAGTTGCCCCGTCTGCGCCGGCTCCGTCGTGGTCGGCCAGTCTCCGTGCCCGCACTGCGGTTCCGTTCTCACCTGGTAGGATAAAGCATGGCTCACCAGACCAGAGCGCAGAAAGCAAAGGCCGCCACTCGCGTCCTCCCCGAGGAGGATCCCGAGTTTCAGATTGCCCCCATGATCGACATTCTGCTCGTTCTGCTCGTCTTCTTCATGTCCATCGCGACCGAGCAGGTGCTCCAGGTGAACAAGGAAGTGGTCCTCCCGGTGGCGAAGGACGCGAAGGAGCTCGCGCCGGATGAGAAGAAGAAGAGCGAACTCATGGTGAACCTCACGTGGGCCGACATCGGAAACTCGGGCTCCATCATCGTGGACGAGAGGCCCGTCGAGGCATCCGTGCTGCAGGACATGATTCGCAAGAAAAAGGAAATCAATCCCGACCTCCGCGTGATCATCCGCGCCGACAAGCGCGCCAAGTACGCCTACGTGCGGTCCATCATGGTTGCCATCGGCGCCGCCGGCGTCCCGAACGTCACCTTCAGCGCCGTGGACAAGGAACTCGAACAGAAATGACACACTTCACCATGGAAAGGAGTCACTGACATGGGCGGCGGAGGCGGAGGAGGAGAAGAGGGAGATTTCGGATTTCAGATCGCGCCGATGGTGGACGTCGTGTTCGTCCTGCTGCTGTTCTTCATGGCGCTGGCGGGGCAGAACGTGAAGGAGGGCTTTTTCCAGATCGGCCTTCCGAGCGCCTCCACGGCGGCCGGCGATGCGCCGAAGGTTCCAATCGTCATCGATATCGATCCCCTCGGGAATGTCTTCGTCAACAGCCAGCCCCAGTCCGGCAGCCCGAAGGATCGCGAACTCAAGCAGCTCGAAACCTTCCTGAGCGAGGCGATGAAAGGCGACCCGGAGGATCCCGTGATCGTCCGCCCGGCGCTCGATGCGCGTCATGAGCGGATCGTGGACGTCCTCAACGTCTGCCGCCTCGCACGCGTCCAGAAGCTGAGCTTCGGTTGACCGCGGACCGGAGTCCGGGCGGCATGAATCCGGCGACCCTCCTCCTCGGCGGCGATCTGCCGGTCCATCGCATCGGCTACGGCGCCATGCGACTCTGCGGGCAGCCCGGAAATTTCGGCCCTTTCGCCGACTGGGCCGCGGGGGAAAGGCTCCTCCGCCGCGCGGTCGAACTCGGCGTCGATTTCATCGACACCGCCGAGGCCTACGGCCCCGGGAACAACGAGGAGATCATCGCCTCCGCGTTGCATCCCTATCCCGCCGGCCTCGTGATCACCACGAAAGGCGGCGTCACCAAGACTTCGCCGACCACCATCTTTCCCGATGGAAGTCCCGCGAATCTCCGCCGCGCCTGCGATTCGAGCCTCCGGCGCCTGCGGCTGACGCGCATCGATCTCTACCAGCTTCACCGGCCGGACCCGAAGGTGCCCTTCGCCGATTCCATCGGCGCGCTTGCCACGCTGCGCTCCGAGGGAAAAATCCGCCACATCGGGCTCTCGAATGTCACCGTCGGGCAAATCGCGGAAGCGCGCACGATCGCCCCCATCGTCTCGGTGCAGAATCGCTACAACCTCCGTGAACGCGGCGGCGACGACGTGCTCGACTACTGCGGGCGGCACGGCATCGCATTCCTCCCGTACGGCCCGCTGGGCGCCCAGCCCTTCGAGCGCACCGCCCCGCTCGGCGCCGTGCTGCTCGTGCAGGAGCGCGCGGCCGAGGCCGAGGCCGTCTTCCGCGCCGATCTCGGGTACCTTCCGGAGAACGGCTGGGGCCTCTTCGGTCTGGCCAAGGCCCTGCGCCTGCAGGGCAAAGCTGGCGAAGCGGCCG
>JBEBGK010000747.1:0-2630 GCA_040081515.1 Chthoniobacteraceae bacterium | reverse complement strand
TCATATTCCATTTCACCCACGAGCGTGATCGCGGCATCCGGCTGTCCGTGCCCGGCGGCCACCTCTTTCGCGGTGAGGATGGACACGGCGCGCATCCAGCCGGCGAGGCCGCTGCGCCGCCATTCGGGCGCGACGAGGAGATGGGAAAGGTGGACGATGACCTCGCCTTCGAACCAGATCGCCGTCTGGTCGCGGATGGCCGCGATGGCGCCGTCCTTTCGCGCAAGCACCATCTCGTAGCGCATCGAGGGGTCCTGCCGGAATCGCGCGGCGATGATTTCGCGCGTCTCCATCTCATTCGCCGCGCCGAACTCGGCCCACAGCGCGGCGTAGGTGCTTTCAAAGAGCGGATCGGAGGCGGAGCGGATGCGGCTCCACTGGAACTGCCCGGGAGCCAGCGCCGCGGACTTTTGGTCGCCGGGGGCGAGAAGGTCGGGGGTGAGCAACGAGGGATTCACTCAGGCCGCGAAGTGCTCGACGCGCAGCAGCACAGGCTCGCCCTCGACCGGGGGCAATGCGGCGATCCGGGCAATCGCTTCGCGCACCTGCGCGTGGGTGGCGTCGTGCAGCATGAGGATGAGCACGGCGCTCTGCCCGTCGCTCTCGGGCTGGATCATCGAGCTGATGCCGATGTTCAGCGAGCCGAGGACGCCGGCGACCTGCGCGAGGACGCCCGGTTTGTCGTCCACCGGGATGCGCAGGTAATACTGGCAGAGGATTTCATCGAGCGGCTTGCAGTCGCCGTAGAGGCCGTGCGGCATGAAGCCGAAGTCGCGCCGCTTCGAGTCGAGCGCGTGCGCGGCCTCGGCGAGGTCGGCGATGACGGCGCTTGCCGTGGGATCCTGGCCGGCGCCGCGTCCGTAGAAGAGCGTCTCGCCGACGACATCGCCGTGGACGCACAGCGCGTTGTAAACGCCGTTGACGCTCGCGAGGACGTGTTTCTCGGGGATGAGCGTGGGATGCACGCGCACTTCGATCCGTCCCTGGGCATCCGCCTTGATGATGCCGAGCAGCTTGATGCGATAGCCGAGCTCCTTGGCAAAACAGATGTCGCGGGCGGTGACTTTTTCGATTCCCTCGACAAAGACCTTCGACGGGCAAATCCATGTGCCGTAGGCGAGTGATGCGAGGATGATCGCCTTGTGCGCGGCGTCCCAGCCGTTCACGTCGAGCGTGGGGTCGGCCTCCGCGTAGCCCTGCGACTGTGCTTCCGCGAGTGCGTCCTTGTAGTCGAGCCCGGCTTCGGTCATCCGCGTGAGGATGTAATTCGTGGTGCCGTTGATGATCCCGTGGATGGACTTGATGTGGTTGCCCACGAAGGAATCGCGGACGGCCTTGATGATGGGGATGCCGCCGGCGACCGCGGCTTCGAAAAAGATGGGCACCTGCCGTGCAGTCGCGAGGTCGAAGAGTTCCTTCCCGCGCTCGGCGAGCAGCGCCTTGTTGCCAGTGACGACCGTTTTTCCTGCTTCGATGGCGCGGGTGATGAGCTGGAAGGGCTCCTCAATTCCGCCCATGAGCTCGACGATGATCTGCACCTGCGGGTCGTCGATGAGATCCTGCCAGCGTCCGGTGACGAGCGCGGCCGGAGGCTCGACGGCGCGTTTCCTTTTCGGATCGCGCACGGCGATACGGCGCACTGTGAGTTCGATGCCGATCCGCTGCGACAGCAGGTCGCGATTCTGCGCGAGGTGTTTGAAAACACCCGCGCCGACAGTGCCGAATCCAGCGAGGCCGATGCCGATCTGTTTCATAGAAAAGGGGCGCGGACTATCGAAGCAGCCGGCGGGCCCGGCAAGAGTGGAGTGCGGCGGGGAGGCCCCTTCGCTCCGGGGCGACGCGCTACTTTTTCTGCGACTGCTCGAAGAGCGCGCGCCAGTAGTCGAGGCGTTCCTTCACGCGCTTCTCGTATCCATTCTCCGAAGGGTCGTAGTAGCGGCGGCCTTCGGGCAGGTAGGCCTGCGGGATGTAGGCGCCTTCGCCTTCGTGTGAATATTGATAGCCGGTGTGGCCGAGCGTCTTTGCGGCGCGCTTGTCGCCGGTGCTGCGGAGATGGCGCGGGACGGCGAGCGTGACGCCGCTTTTCACCTCCTCCATCGCCTTGTCGATCGCAGCGTAGGCGCGGTTGGATTTCGGCGCGGTGGCGAGATAGACGGTGGCGTGCGCGAGGGTGATGCGCGCCTCGGGCATGCCGATGAATTGCACGGCCTGCTGCGCGGCGACGGCGATGGGCAGGCCTTGCGGGTCGGCCATGCCGATGTCTTCGCTCGCGAGGATGACGAGCCGCCGCGCGATGAAGCGGATGTCCTCGCCGGCGTACAGCATCTTCGCGAGCCAGTAGAGTGCGGCGTCGGGGTCCGAGCCGCGCACGCTCTTGATGAATGCGGAGATCGTGTCGTAGTGCCCGTCGCCGGTGGCGTCGTACACGACGGCTTTTTTCTGGATGCTCTCCTCGGCGATGGCGTGCGTAACGCGGACAATCCCGTCCGCACCCGGCGGAGTGGTGAGCACGGCGATTTCGAGTGCGTTGAGCGCCTTGCGCGCATCGCCGTCGGCGATGGTGGCGAGGAAGGTGAGTGCGTCATCGTCGGCGATGAGAGTGGGACGGACGTCTCGTCTGTCGGAGTGGG
>JBEBGK010000746.1:0-2635 GCA_040081515.1 Chthoniobacteraceae bacterium | reverse complement strand
ATCGTGCCCGGACCGGGGTTCAATCCCGCCCGCGGGCAGACGGATGTGTGGGCGGAGCAGACCTACGGTTCTGCCGGCAGCGTGGGCTTCAGTGGCGCCTACACCTACAGCGGCAGCGCCGGCGCATTCTTCGGCGGCATGCGCGGCAGTGTCTCGGACAATGCGACTTCTCTCGCGACCGCCGAGCACGTGACGCGCGTGACCGTCAGCGGCGGGAACTTGGGCGGATTGGATTCCGGCTTCAGCTTCAACGTGGTCACGACGACCCGCGCCGGGGATGCCGCCGATGACGACGGTGGCGCGAACCGGACGGTGCAGGGTTCGCTGCGCCAGTTCATCCAGAATGCCAACGCAATCTCCGGCGCGAACGTGATGCGCTTCGTGCCGGTCGAGGCGACGAACGCCTCGGGCAATGGCGGAAACTGGTGGAACATCGGTGTCACCTCGTCGCTGCCGCAGATCACCGATGCGTTCACGACGATCGATGGCGTCGCCTACCAGTTCGCGGATGGCATCACAATCCGGGACACCAACGCGGGCCAGCTCGGGACCGGCGGGATCGTCGGCACCAGCGGGTTGCCGCTCGGGACGGTCAACAGGCCGGAGCTGGAGATCCGGGATGCGAGCGGCACTCTCGCCAACGCGCTGGAGGTCAACGCGAACAACACGACGATCCGGAACATTTCCGTCTTCGGTTTTGGCAACGGCTCCTTTAACAACAATTTCGGCAACATCGTTGTGAGGCCCGGTGTCACCGGCACGCTCATCCAGGGGAACATCATCGGCTCCGGCGCATCCGCCTTCACGGACCCCGGCGCCGCATTGCGCACGGATGGCGCGGGCATCCTCTTTGACAACTCGGGAAGTGCGACGGTCACGAACAACTTGATCGGCTTTACCAGCAGCCAGGGAATCTGGGGTCTCTCGACCGCCACCGGCCTGACGGTCACGAATAACGAGATTCGCACCAACGGGCTGGGCACATTCAACTGGATCGGCGGCGTGGAGATCGAGGCCGGCGCCAATCATCTGATCGCCGGAAATCTGATCACGGGCAACCGGGGTGCGGGCGTCAATTTCGTGGCCAGCACCGGCACGGAGGTGGTCCGCGACAACACGATCACCCTGAACGGATTCGGGAACAACATCACGCCCGGCGTCCGTATCGGCGGCGGGACGGGCGCCCTCGTGGAAAGAAACGTCATTTCCTCCAATGTCGGGGCCGGCGTCCTCGTGGCCAACGCTGCGAGCGGCGTGAAGATCAGCCAGAACTCGATCTTCGGCAACGGCCCGGTGAGCGGACAGATCGGAATCGAACTGCTGAACGCGGGCAACAGCCAGTCGCGCGGCACTGCGCCATTCGTGACGCTGAACGACGCTGGGGATGTGGACGCGGGCGGCAACAATCTGCAGAACTTCCCGCTGCTGAGCGGCGCCACGACGAACGGCACGGAGATCACAATCGCGGGATCGTTTAACAGTGCGCCGGGCACCACCTATCGGCTCGAATTTTTTGCCAGCACCGCACCTGATGCGAGCGGTTACGGCGAGGGGGAACGATACCTGGGCCACCTCGACGTGACGACCGACGGGGCGGGGAATGCGAATTATTCCACGACGTTCGCGGCGAGCGTAGGCGTCGGCGAATCCATCACGGCCACGGCGACGGATCCGCTGAACAACACGTCCGAGTTCGCAGGCAATGTCCTCGCCGCCAACGCGGGCATCACGGTGAACCCTACGAGCGGACTGGTCACCACCGAGGCCGGAGGGACTGGAACATTCACGGTCGTGCTCGACAGCCCGCCGTCGGCGAACGTGACGGTCACGCTTTCCTCCGATGATCCCACGGAAGGCAGCCCCGGCCCTGTGACGCTCACGTTCACGCCTTTCAACTGGAACACTCCCCAGACTGTGACCGTGACGGGCCTGGATGACGGGGTCGGCGACGGGGATATCACTTACAGCATCATCACCGCCGCCTCCACGAGCGCTGACGGAAAGTACAACAACATCAACCCGGCGGACGTGTCGGTCACCAACGTGGACGACGACACGCCGACACTGGCCGTGAGCAGCCCGGTGATGACCGAGGGGACGGATGCGTTCGCGGTGTTCACGGTCTCGCTGTCGAATCCGAACACCACGCCAGTGAGCTTCAGCCTCGCGCTGGCAAATGTGACGGCCATCGGCGGCGGCACCGACTACGGGACGGCTGGTGCTGGCAATCTGCAGGTAAGCACGGATGGCGGGATGAGTTGGTCGGATGCGGTGAGCGCGACGATCCCTGCGCTGGGGACGAGCGTGCTGGTGCGAACGCCGGTCGTGAACGACACGCTGGATGAAAATGTGGAGACGTTCACGCTGACGGTGACGCGGACAGCGGGGACGACGCTGAATCTGACTGCCGCGGGGACGGGGACGATTGTGGACAACGACGCACCGCCGGCGATCGCGATCAATGATGTGACGGTGAACGAGGGAGCCGGGACGGTGACGTTCACGGTGAGCCTGGATGCGGCGAGCGGACTGCCGGTGAGCGTGGACTACAGCATGGCGGACGGCACGGCGGGCGCGCTGGACTACACGGCCTCGAGCGGGACGCTGAACTTCGCGGCGGGGATCACGTCGCAGA
>JBEBGK010000745.1:0-2640 GCA_040081515.1 Chthoniobacteraceae bacterium | reverse complement strand
TTACCGGACCGGATTCCGGCGAACGATGCAGCACCCAGCTCACATCGGCGCTGGAAAGGATCGGTTGCCCGGCGAGCGCGACGAGATCGTCCCCGGAGAGCAGGCCCGCCTTCGCCGCGATGGAGCCCGGGGTGACGGACTCGACGCGCGCCATCTGATCCGGCGCGAGTTTCAGGCCGATCGTCTCCGGCATGGGGAAGGGGAACACGAGTTCGGTCGGGATCGATTTCCCGCTGTCGCGATACGAAGTGCGGAAGGCGTCGCCGACCTGATGGCAGTGGACGCAACTCCCGACCACCTTGCCCTGCCAGTCGAGATCGAGCTTGTAGCGGCCCGCGAGGGCGGGGATTTCGACCGGCGTCTTGAATGGCGTGGGGCCGCCCTGTTTTCCGGCGAGGGTGGCCTTGTTGGCCGGGTAGCCGCGATGAATCGCCAGCGCTCCCTCGAGCGCGCGCTTGTAACCGGCGGTTGTCCTGTCGGACGGATCGCGCTGGTGGGTCCACGAGCCGTAGCGGCCGTACACCGTTCCGTCACCGTTGAAGAACAGCGTCGAGAACGAGAGGTCGTAGTCGAACTGAAACAGGGAAAGATCGATGGCGTTCGCGTTGATCAGCCGGACGCAGACAAACTGCTCCAGCAGCGGCGCGAGTTCCGGCTCCTGCAGGACCTGCGCATCGATTCCCGCGCAGGAAAGACACGGGACGCACCGCAGGACGACGAGCAGCGGCTTGCCGGTCTCCTTCGCCTTCGCGAAACCCGCGCGGTAGTCATTGTAGATCCAGCGATCGTCCTTTTCCATCGCGGCACGGTCGTTGCGCACGGCGCCCTCGCGATCCTTCACGGTCTCGGCAGGCGCGAGGGCGGGCACGCAAATGCAGGAAAGCGCTATCAGAATTGAGGGGATTCTCATGCCGCGCTTTTCGCACCTCCGGTGACCCGGCGCAACTCCGGTTCTCAATCCTTGCGGCGAGGGATTCGTCATCCGCCGGAAACGCGGGTTCGACGGCGGGGGCGGCGATAGTTCCGCGGCTCCCGCGGCAAAAGAGTCTCCCGGCCCCGGAGTATTTCCGAGGCCGGGAGTCGAAGGCGGAGCCCCGGCGCGACTGTCAGCCCAATGTCAGTAGCTTGTACGGGACCCCGGCCTCCGACTTCCGGCCTCGGAAAGTTTTCATGCGTTCTGAAAGATGGTTGCAGGGCCGGACGCGAGAACTTCGCGGACGACGCGGCCCAGTTTTCCAAGATCGTATGGCTTGGCGATCGCCGCCGCGAAGCCGTGGCGCCGGCAATCGCCCATGACGGGGTCGGCGCTGTAGCCGCTCGATACGATTGCCCGGATCTGGGGATGGATGATCCGAAGGCGGTTGACGGCTTCGATTCCACTCATATCCCCCGGAAGGCTGAGATCGGAGATGACGATGTCGAAGGGCCGGCCTTCGCGCACCGACTGCTCGCAAGCCTGCAGGGCCGGGGCGACGGAGAGCGCCTCGGTGACTTCGAATCCCATCGAATCGAGCGCGATGGAGACCAGCGAGCAGATCGCCTCTTCGTCATCGAGCACGAGGATCCGCGGGGTGCGGGGTTCGGCTTTGGGCGCAGCCGGGAGGTCTGCAGTTGGCGTTGCGGGCTTGGATTCGGGCATAGTGGTGCTGGTTTTGGGTGCGGCGGGTCTCTCGGGTATGGAGTCTGAATCCTGGTCCTCGCCCGAGACGAGTGACTGAAGCTTGTGAACCAGATTGTGGGCGCGCACGGCGGTGCGCTTCGCGCCGACGACTCTTTCGTGGTTCATCGGATCGGACGCCGGTGCCATGAGAATGAGCGAGAGATTTCCGATGACCGTGGTCAGCTCGTTATTCAGATCGTGGGTGAACTTCTGCACCGGCTGGACGAGATCCGCCACCGGTGGTTTCTCCGCGGTGGGCGCAGGCTGGCAGTGCCGGATCAGGGCGATGTAGGTGTTCTTTCCCGTGACCTCCGTCGAGGAGAGGACCATGTCCACCTGCGGGAATTGGTCCCCCGGCCGTTTGGCGGTGGTCTGGAAACTCACGGGGCCGTGCTTGGTGAGTTCGCCGAGGCAGAGAGGCTGCGCAATCAGGTCTGTCAACTCGCTGCCGGGGATGTCATCGACCGGGATGCCGAACAGTTCCTCGGCGGCCGGATTGCCATCCCGGACGGTGCCATCCGCATTGATGAGGAGCACCGCGTCGTCGGTCAGCGCGAGCAGCGCCCGCAATTCGGCCTCGGAATTCTCAATTCTGAGGCGGAGCTTCTCCTCCTCAGCGTGCATGTGCCGGTAAAGGATGGCTGCCGACAGGCCCAGGAGACCGCCGAGACAGGCGAGGGCGATAATCAAAGTGGACTCCGGCGACGACGTGACGTGCGCAATCGGGTGGTCGGGAACGGGCAGAAGTGCCAGGGCTGGGACGAAATTCCTTCCTGGAACCCTCGCGAGAATGCCGCCAAGGAAACGGCGGACTCGGCTCTGTTTGGACTGAATGGGCTGGCACTGCATGGCAGACGCGATAGTAGCCAGCACGATGCCAAACGGCCAGAATTATTATAAATTCAATACTTCAGGATGCTCGTCACTGATGAGCCGTTGATCTTCTTTCTGCCCTCCAGGAACGCGAGCTCCATCAGGAA
>JBEBGK010000744.1:0-2641 GCA_040081515.1 Chthoniobacteraceae bacterium | reverse complement strand
ACCCCGGCCTACGGGGATGTCGTCCGCGTGCGCGGCACGGCGCGGCCGCTGGCTGCGGCGACGAACCCTGGCGAGTTCGACGGCGCGAACTGGTTGCGGCGTCGCGGCGTCCACTTCGAGATCACCACGCGCAGCGAAAGTGATTGCGCGATGACCGGCGAGGCGAGGGGAGCGAAATGGATGCACTTTGCGATCGCCGCGCGCGCATGGGTGAAGGCGAGGCTGGAAGTCGGCCTGGAGGACGCGCCGGAGCTGACGACGCTGATCGAAAGCATGGTGCTCGGTCTGCGCGGGGAGACGCCGCCGGAGATGAAGGGTCTCTTTCAAAAGACAGGCACGCTGCATCTCTTCGCGGTGAGCGGGCTGAATGTGGCGATGCTGGCGGGAATCGCCTGGTACTTGCTCAAGCCCCTGCGCTTTTCGCGCGCTGCCGCCTGCTTCGTCATCCTGCCCCTCCTGCTCGCGTATGCGATCGTGACCGGCCTGAGCGCCAGTTGTGTGCGTGCGACGGTGATGGCCGGGTTCGTCCTCGCCGCACCGCTGTTCGAGCGCCCTGCCGTGCCCTTGAACAGCCTCGCGGCGGCGGCGGCCACGATTCTCGCGTGGGACACGAACCAGCTCTTCACACCCGGCTTTCAGCTCTCGTTTGTCCTCGTGCTTTTCATCATGGGCCTCACCGGTCCCATCGCGCGAAGGATGGAACCGATGGCGAGACCGGACGATTTCCTGCCCGAGGAACTCTGGAACCGCGGGCAGCGGATCGGTGTCGGTGCATGGAAAAAGTTTGCACAGGCGACCGGCGTGACGGTCTCGGCATGGCTCGGATCGTTCGCGTTCATGGCGGGCTATTTCCATCTCATCTCCCCGGTCGCGATCGTGGCGAACGCCGTCGCCGTTCCCCTCGCGTTCTGTGTTCTCGCGCTCGGCTTGATGAGCCTTCTGCCCGGGCCTTTCGGCGGGGCGCTCCCGGCGATCGTGAACCAGGCAAACTGGCTCGTCGCGAATGCGCTGCTCTACTGCCTCGCGCTTTTTGCGAAGGTCCCGGGCGGCCATCTGTACGTCGAGGTTCCGAGGCTGGAGCGTCCGCCTGAGTGTGAGGTTACCGTCCTCGATGTCGGCGAGGGATCGGCGATTCACGTCCGCGGAGGCGGGGGCGACTGGCTGCTGGATTGCGGAGGCGCGCGTGACTACGGGAACACCGTGCTGCCGTATTTGCGTTCCCGTGGAGTGAACCGGCTCGACGGGCTGGTGCTGACACACGGCGACAGCGCACACCTCGGCGCCGCAACGCTCATTTTCGATGATTTCCGTCCGCGCTGGATCGCGGACACGACCTTCCAGGACCGCTCGCCGTCGCGGCGGGAAGTCCATGCAAAGCTGGCGGCGAGTGGCTTCGGCCGGCGCTATTTCGAGCGGGGCGATGAAGTCCCGATCGCGCCCGGAACCAGCGTGACCGTCCTGTATCCTCCGGCCGGGATTGCGCGATCCGTTTCGGATGACAAGGCGATGGTCTGCCGCATCGAGGCGGCCGGGTTGCGGGTGCTCTGCGTGTCGGATGCCGGCTTTTTCACCGAGACGTGGCTCGTGGAGAACGAGCCCGATCTGCGCGCCGACGTGCTCGTGAAGGGGTGGCACACCGCCGACCTTTCCGGGACCCCGGACTTTCTCGCGAAGGTCCGGCCCAGCGTGATCGTCAGTTCCGAGATGCCGTTCGGATCGGCAGGAGGGCAGGGGACGGCGCTGGAGGAAGCCGCGCGGGGGACGGGTGCCGCGCTCTTTCGCCAGGAACGTTGCGGCGCCGTCCGGATCCGGCTGCGTGCCGGCGGGGAACTGGAAGTGAGTTCCTTCGTGGGCGGTCAGGTCTTCCGGAGCCGCGCACGATAGATGGGCAGCCCCTGATCGACGAAGTGCTGCTCGAAGTCCGTCTTCGGATAATCCGGTTCCTCGGGCCATTCGATGCTTTCGAATCCCTTCGCGCGTCCGATCACTTTTTCAATCCACAGGAAGTACGGCTGGTCGTCGGTCTTGATGCGCACTTCGCCACCGGGCGCGAGCACCTGGTGCAGTGCTGTCATGAACTCGTCCTGAAACAGGCGGCGCGGGTGGTGATGGCGCTTCGGCCACGGGTCCGGGAATCCGATGTGGACCACTTCCGCGCATCCGACCGGCAGCAGCCATTTTGCCGCATAGTGGCTTTCGAGCCGGAGGACGCGGGCATTCTCCAGATGATTGCGGGCGATGGCGCGGCAGACCTTTTCGACACGGCCCAGCAGGCGTTCGGTGCCGAGGAAATTCCGTCCGGGAAAACGGGCCGCCATCGCGAGGAGGAAAGATCCGTCGCCGCATCCGAAATCGATCTCGAACGGCGCCGGCCGGGAAAAAACGTCCGCCAATTCCGCGCGACGGCAGTGGTCCGCCGGAGTCCACAGGGCGCGTTCCGCCGCGGCGAGGAATGCGGCGTGTTCCTGCGGGAGATGGAGGTTGTCCGCGGTCACGGCGCGCTCGATGCCTCCACGGTGGCGCGGAGAAAAGCGACCGCAGTCGCGCCGTAGCGCTTGTCCCGCGTGCATTCCCATGAACCGCCGAGCGGCAGCGGGGCATCCGGCAGATGCTCCAGCACCAGCAGTCCCGCCGGGGCCAG
>JBEBGK010000743.1:0-2642 GCA_040081515.1 Chthoniobacteraceae bacterium | reverse complement strand
GTTTGTTGGTTCATGCTCCTCTTGGACGCTCCAACACTGCCTCTGGTTTCATCATTCCGCGCGTCGCGCGATTAAATCAGCGTTTCCCTAGCGTGGGGGTAATGACAGTTCGTACCGACGGGAAAATTCTCGTTGCGGGTATCTTCGGAAGCTTCTTGGGCCAGCAGCGCAACGGCATCGCCCTCCTGAACGCGGATGGAAGCTTGGACACGACATTCAACCCAGGCACGCAGTTGTGGGGGACAAACTACGTCAGAGTGGCCGCCATGGTTCCCCAGCCTGACGGAAAGATTCTCGTCGCGGGCTTATTTCCGCCGGCGCCCACGTCGGGACCGCTCTCGTCCCGAATTCTCCGATTGAATGGCGACGGCACGTTGGATGGCACGTTCAGCCCGGTCACCAGTTCGGCGGATAACGCATTTTCCTTCCTTGCGCTCCAGGCGGACGGAAAGTTTCTCGCGGGCGGCTCCTTTGCAGAGGTGAACGGCCACCCGCGCGGTCGGGTTGCGCGGTTCAATGCGGATGGCACGATCGAGAGCACGGCGACATTCGATGCAGGCGGTGGGATCGGAGGCAGTTCGTCCGGGTTGACCTCGCTCGCAATCGCGCTCCAACACGACGGGCGCATCGTGATCGGTGGCGGGTTCACCACAGTGAATGGGCAACCGCGGAACTTCATGGCCCGGCTTCTCAATGATCCGGCCACTCAGACGCTCACCGTGGTGGATGAGACGCGGGTGCGCTGGCAGCGCGGCGGTGCCGGCCCCGAAGTGGCCGGGGTCGTCTTTGAACTCTCCGCCGACGGCGGTGCGAGCTGGAGCACGCTCGGTCCTGGGGCGAGGACGGCGGATGGCTGGGAACTGATGGCTCCGGCTTTGCTGCCTGCCGCGGGCATCATCCGGGCGGCAGGAGCCCTTACCGGAGGTGGCAGTTCCGTCTCGCAAACCCAAGCTTTCAGCGGCCTGCCCGTGGTCACGGTGTCGGCGGTCGCCTTGCCGCCGACGGACGGCACCGTCGCCAGCGGGGGAAACAAACCGGCCGGTTCGTCTGTGACCCTCGTGGCGACGCCGTCCGCCGGCTGTGATTTCGTGAATTGGACCGAGGCTGCCACGCCGGTGAGCACGTCGGAAACCTATACATTCACCGCGGGTGCAGATCGGACGCTGGTGGCCAATTTCACCCGCCGGAGCTACACGTTGACGACCACCGCCTCGCACCCTGCGGGAGGAGCAACCAGTGGCGGCGGAACATTCAGCCACGGTATCCAGGTGTCCCTCGCTGCCTCGCCGGCCGTCGGATACCGCTTCACTGATTGGACCGAGAATGGGACTCGAGTGAGCGAGAGTCCGACGATGAGGTTTCCGGCCGAGGGACCGAGGTCGTTGGTCGCCAACTTTACGCCGGCGACCTATGCCGTGAACGTTTCAGCGGAACGGACCTCGGAAGGAACCGTCAGCGGAGGCGGCGTGTTCACCCACGGGGCCACAGTTCGGCTCGTTGCGACTCCGGTGCGTGGCCATACATTCTTGCATTGGAGCGAAAATGGATCGCCCATCAACCGGAGCACAACTCTTACTTTTCAAGCGAGCGGGAACCGGTCGCTGGTCGCCGCCTTCGCGGCTGACCTTATTCCTGGCGGGAGCTACGTCGGGGGGCCTCCCACAATCGGATCGTCGGGCGGTAGCATCGAGGTCATTAGTACCACCATCGGGCTCATCTCCCTTCATTCGGGCCCCTTGGTCACCACGAGTGTATCGCCCGCGAATGCGGGCTCCGTCGTCGGCGGAGGCAGGGTCAATTCCAGCGCATCCGTCACCGTCCTCGCAACACCCCGCGCCGGACGCACCTTTGCGAACTGGACGGAGAACGGCGTGGTCGTCAGCAATTCGGAAAGCTATACATTCACACCCACAGCGGATCGGATGTTGGTGGCAAACTTTACGGCGGGCAACAACGCGAACCTCGCTTCCCTTCAGTCGCATCAGGCTACGCTGACACCGGCGTTCGAACCCAACGTCACGACCTACTACGCCAAGGTTGCGTCTGGGACGGACACTTTCGCACTGGCGCCCGCTTTGGAACAGGAGGGCGCCACGATTCAGATCAACGGGGCATCTGCATCGGCGGATGGATATATTCCGTCTGTCGCCCTGAATTCGGGGGACAACACCATCGTCGTGACGGTGACGGCCCCGGACGGTGTGACGAGCAAGACCTACACCGTCCTGGTCACCCGCGGCGCCACCTTGCCCGGCGACATCAACGGCGACGGCTCTCCCGATCTGATTTTGCAGAATGCAGCCGGCCAGATCGCCGTCTGGTACACCGACGCTAGCGGGATGCTGTTTTACTCCGCCTATGTCTATGCTGGCGGCCTCGGAGATTGGAAGGTAGCGGCCACCGTGGACCTGAACCGGGATGGAAACGCCGACATCATCTGTCAAAACAACGCCGGTCAGGTATTCGTGTGGTACACCGACACCAGGGGCGCCCCCGAGTCCTTTGCGTACCTCTCCAAGGGCAGTCTCGGAGATTGGAAAATCGCCGCTGCCGCAGACATGAATGGAGACGGGAACCCCGATTTGATCCTTCAGAACGGTGCCGGGCAAATCGTCGTCTGGCACCTCAATAGCACCGGGAAC
>JBEBGK010000742.1:0-2646 GCA_040081515.1 Chthoniobacteraceae bacterium | reverse complement strand
GCCATAGACGGGCAACGGCAGATCCGCGAGCGCGTTCGTGATCATCAGCGGGATGAGCTTCTCGGGAAACTGATAGGGTCCGTAATTGTTCGAGCAGCGCGTCAGCACGACGTCCTGCTTGAAAGTGTGCCAGTGCGCCAGCGCGAGGAGATCCGCGGCGGTCTTGCTCGCCGAGTAGGGCGAACTCGGCTGCAACGGCGAGGCCTCCGTGAAAAGCCCCGTCGGCCCGAGCGATCCATACACCTCATCCGTGGAGACCTGGAGAAACCGCCCGGCCTGGTTCCGCCGCGCCACGTCCAGCAGCACCCCTGTGCCCACCACGTTCGTCTGCAGAAAAGCGATCGGTCCCGTGATGCTGCGGTCCACGTGCGACTCCGCGGCGAAATTCACCACCGCATCGAATTTTCCCCCGCTGAAAATGCGCTCCATCGCCGCGGCATCCGCGATGTCCGCATGGTGGAACCCGTACCGGCCGCCGAACGGCTCCACGAAGCCCGCGAGATTCGCCGGGTTCCCCGCATACGTGAGCGCATCCACATTCTCAACGACCCACCCCGGCCGTTCCGCAAGCACGAGCCGGATGAAATTGCTGCCGATAAAGCCGCAGCCGCCAGTGACGAGAATTCGCATCGCGGCCGGGGATGTAGCAGCCCCCCGCGTTCGACGCCAAAGAAAATCCGCCCCGGTCCGCCCGGCAGATCAGAATTTCGGCGGAGCCTTCCCGCCAGCGGGCGCCGGCGCCTTGTCCGTGCCTTTTCTCGCGAGCCTCTTCTCGATCTCATCCGCGCTCCGCGTCTCCAGCTTCAGCATCAGGCCGAGCGCCATCTCCGCGTTGGCCCGGTCGCTCCGCTCCCAGCGGCGCAGATTCAGCGCGCCCTTCAAAGCCTTCTCGAATTCGCCTGCCGCACCGGGAGTCCTCGGCAGTTTGTCCTCACGCCAGGAAAACTTCCCCTTCTCCGCCTCGAGGATCGCCTTCGCCTCCTGCTCGGTGATCGGCTTCGGCACGCCGCCCTCGGGGATGTGCGCATACTCGATGCGCACGCAGTTCCCATCGAAGAACGCCGCCCGCACCCGCCAGCCCTCGTATTCATAGGCCCGTTCCACCGCCCCGGCCAGCAGCGGCTTCTCTCCCGCGCGGATCAACTCCGGTCGCGCCTGCCCGTAACGCTGCTGCGACTGCCCTTCGTTCTCCCCCAGCCGCGCATGCACCGCCGGAGGAACCACTGCCAGAAGGCCGATCAGAAAAATGCGCGTATTCATGAGTATTCGTGGGGACGTCGGTCGCGGCAGCGACGTTACAGAAAAAAGATCGCTCCGGCTGCCAGAGCGGAATCGCCTCCTTCATGAGTATTCGAGCTTCCGTCTTTTGTGGCGCCGCTCTGCTTTGCAGGTGCGAGAAGGTTCTGGTTGCCGGTCGGAGCAAACGGGCTATTGATTAAGGGGAGACAGGACCATGCACCCCCGCCCCTCTCATTACTGCCCGACCGCACGGGCTTTCACCCTCATCGAACTCCTCGCGGTCATCGTCATCATCGCCGTGTTGATGGCTCTGCTCTTCCCAGTGCTGAGTGAAATGAAACATCGGGCCCGCCGCACGGAAGCGGCAACGACCCTTGGCGGAATCGTGAGCGCCTCCAAGAACTACTACAACGACTACGGCAATTACCCGCGAGTATCGACCGCGCTGGACGGCGACTTCTATTCCTTTGGCGACATCACCAACGGTGGCTGCAAAGCAAACAACAGCGATCTTTTCGACATCCTGCGCAAAATCAGCCGCGGCCCTAACACCGACCACAAACTGAACCAACGCCAGCAACTGTACTATTCGGGTCCGAGGGCGCAGGATACGAAGAATCCCCGCAGCGGCTTCTGCGATGGAAGCGACTTTGGTGGGGGCAAGGAAGGACAGCTCATGGACCCGTGGGGCGCGCAGTATTGCGTGGTGCTCGACGCCACGGGGGAGGAGGAGATTTCCATGGGCAGTTTTTATTCCGATTTGGCCGGCTCGACCAACGTCGTCCGCCAGTCCCCCGTCGCCTTTTCGCTCGGCAGGGACAACAAGCGCGGCGGCACGGGCTACGAGAACAGATTTCGCAAACCCGGCTCGAGCGAGGCACCGGACGATATCGTATCGTGGCGCCAGTAATTGGCGCGGTTTGAAGGGGGTGTAGTTCTGGGGCTGTCGGGCGGATCAGTGTCCGCCTTCGGCGGAAATCTTCCGAAGATTCCAGGACCGCCCGGGAAATCCCGAAATCGGCACATCGACCCGCCAAGCACGTCGCAGTCCGGCTATCCAAACTCGGGAAAGGGCTTCTCCAGCGCCGCCATGCCCGCCCGCGAACCAGACTCATCCTCTTGACACCATCTCGGGCGCCCCGCGAGACTCGCGACTCATGAAAGACCTCCATCCTTCCCAATCCACCCGTCGCGAATTTCTCCGGACTTCCGGCCAGATTGCCGCAGCGTCCGCGCTTGCCGGCGTCAGCATTCCGTTTGTCCACGCTGCGGGCAGCGAGACCATCAACGTCGCGCTCGTCGGCTGCGGCGGACGCGGCACCGGTGCCGCGAAGAACGCCATGGACCAGAGCGGCCCGCCGATCAACCTCGTCGCGATGGCGGACATCTTCGAGCACCGCATGGAAG
>JBEBGK010000741.1:0-2648 GCA_040081515.1 Chthoniobacteraceae bacterium | reverse complement strand
GTCGTGCGGATTCCAGCACGGGGTGGATGATGATGACGCGGGCCGGAGCCACGCGGCCGCGCGCGAAGCGTGGCGGGGCAAAGGGATGAAGTGGGCATCGAAAGGCCAGCCGCAGCCGAAGAACTGGAAGCCCGAGGCGCAGGTCGCAGCCGTGACGCCGGGGGCGGACGCGCGATTCATCGTGCTGACCGGCTGCACGCGCGGATGCGGTCGGGCGCTGGCGGAGTTCTTCATCGCGCAAGGCCACACGGTCGCCGGATGCGGGCGCTCGGAGGACGGAGTGGGCAAGCTGCGCGGGACGTTCGGGCCGCCGCATGATTTCACGGCGCTGGACGTGGCCGACGACGAGGCGGTGATGCGCTGGGCGACCCGCCTGGTGACGACGCATGGCGCGCCGGATCTGCTCGTGAACAACGCGGCGATCATCGCGAAGAACGCTCCCCTTTGGAAAGTGTCCGCGGATGAAGTGACGGCGTCGCTCGCGGTGAACATCGGCGGGACGGTGAACACGATCCGCCATTTCACGCCCGCAATGATCGCGCGCGGCCGGGGGGTGATCGTGAATTTCAGCTCCGGCTGGGGACGCAGCGCTTCGCCGGACGTGGCCGTTTACTGCGCGACGAAATGGGCGATCGAGGGTCTCACGCAGGCGCTCGCGCAGGAGCTTCCGAAAGGCCTGGCCGCGGTCGCGCTGAATCCCGGCATCATCGACACGGAAATGCTGCGTTCATGTTTCGCCGGCGGGGCATCGGCGTATCCGAAGCCCGCGGCTTGGGTGAGAAGCGCCGGTCCTTTCCTGCTCAAATTGGGAGCGAAGGACAACGGACACCCGGTGGATGTACCGGGCGTCGCGACGGCCTGAGGCCGGCGTTCAACGCGTTGGCGGAGCTGCCGCCGCCGGCGCCATCGTCTTCAGCAGCCGGAAAAGATCACTGTCCGTGGAGAGCACGACACTCGTGTTCGCGCCGAGCACCTTCTTGTAGGTCTCCATCGTCTTGATGAACGTGTAGAACTCGACGGACTGCGGCGTTTTGTTGAACGCCTCCGCGTAGATCCGCGTGGCCTCCGCGTCGGCCGCACCCTGGACCTCCTGCACCTTCCGATATGCGGTGGACTCGAACTCGCGCAGATCGCGATCCTTTTTTCCAATGATTCGCAAGGCCTCGCCCTCGCCCTCCGAACGGTAACGCTGCGCGATCTGCTCCCGCTCGCTGATCATGCGCTCGTAGATCCGCGTGAGAACCTCCGGATTGTAGTTCACGCGCTTCAATCGGACATCCAGCAGCTCGATGCCTAGGCTCTCGATCTTCGGTGTCGCCATTCTCAAAATGTCGCTCTCGATCTCGAGCCGGCCCCTCTGGATCGTCGGGAGCACAGCCGCCGTGCCGGCGAAATCCTTGTCCGCGGATTCACGCAGCGTCCTGGCTGTGTCGCTCCGGATGATTTCGATGAGTTCATGCCGCGCAACCGCGGTGCGCAGTTCGCTGCCGATGATGTCGTCCAGCCGGGACTGTGCGGTGCGCTCGTCATGCACACTCACGAAATAGACGGCCGGCTTGCTGATGCGCCAGCGCGCGAAAGTGTCCACGGAGATGTAGGTCTTGTCCTTCGTGGGCATCTCGTTCACGGGGCCGTCCCATTCGAGCAATCGGCGCTCGATGCGGTTCACGGACTGGATGAACGGCACCTTCCAATGGAGCCCGGCATCCTCGACCGGCTCGCCGATCGGCCGGCCGAACTGCGTGAGGATGACGACGTCCGTCTCCCGCACCGTGTAGGCGCTGCCTGCAATCGCAGCGAGAACCACGATCACAATCACAGCGGAGAAAATGCGCGTGCTGTTCATTTCACAGCCCTCCCGGTTCCGCCTGCGCCGGGAAGCAGCGGCAGGAGTTGGGTCACCTTCTCATCGACGATCACGCGATCGCGCAGCAGCGGAAGAACCTCCGACATCGTCTCCAGGTAGATTCGCGTCTTCGTCACCTCTGGAGCCTTGAGATACTCCGCCAGCACGGCGCTGAAAGCCGACACGTCGCCGAGTGCCTCGTTCACCCGCTTGAGCTTGTAGCCCTCGGCGATACTGACCTTCTGCTCGGCTTCACCTTGCGCTCGAGGGACGGCCTTATTGTATTCCCCGTTCGCGATGTTAATGGCGTTCTCGCGTTCCTGCTTCGCCTTGTTGACTTCGTTAAAGGACGCCTGGACCCGTTCCGGGGGATTCACATTCTTGAGCTGCACCTGATCCACGGCGAAGCCCAACCGGTATTCCTTCACTTTTTGCCGCAGCCGCAGCTTCACGCCGTCCTCGATTTCCTCGCGCCCGACGGTGATCACCTCGTCCACCGTGCGGTCGCCGACGACCTCGCGCATCACAGCCTCGGAGAGATCGCGCAGCGTCCAGCCCGGGTCCCGGGCGTGGAAGAGAAAGAGCTTCGGGTCATCGACACGGTATTGCACGACCCACTCCACCAGCGCGGCGTTCAAGTCGCCCGTCACCATGTTCTTCTCGCGGTCCGGTTCGTCACCGACTTGATCGGGGTTGCTTGCGCCCCTGGTGCCGAAGCCGAACTCGAGCTTGAGCTGCCGTTTCACCGGGACGGTGAGCACCTCGTCGATTCCGAAGGGCAGCTTGAAATGGAGCCCGGGAT
>JBEBGK010000058.1:0-10124 GCA_040081515.1 Chthoniobacteraceae bacterium | reverse complement strand
CGCACGTTTCGCGACACAGCTCGCCGAGCTGAAGCGCGTAGGCTGGCTCTTCGGCCTGTGCCTCGTCACGCTCTTTGTGGCAAGCCTCGCGGGCCGCGGCAGCCACTCGCCGCTGCCCAGATGACGGAGCACCTCCTCGGGATTCGATGTCTCCGGGGTGGGCGGCGCGGGCGCCTTTGGAGCGGGCGGCGGCGCGGCACTTTTCGCATCCGGGGCGGCAGGCGGAGTTGCTGCGGTGGGAGCGGCTCCGGGCGGCACGGCCGGGACGGAAGGGGACGGTGGCGGTTGCTCCGCGGCCGGTTTCTCCGGTTCGGTCGGCTTGGGTGCGGGCGCGGATTTTGGCGGAGGCTTCGCGACCTCGATCAACTCATTGGGAACCAGTTGCAGCCCGTACTTTTCCTTCACCTCGAGGGCGAACGTGGCCAGGCCGCCGCGGACCCGGAGGGTGATCTCCGGGACGCGGCGCGCCAGTTTCGCCGTCTGGCCGGAGACGAGCGGGATGATCCAGAACATCACGCCGACGAAAGCGAGCGAGGTCACCACAAAGACCGCGGCGACCGCCCGGTGGCGGGTGGTGCCGAGCGCCACCAATCGCGCCACGACCGGCTCGAGCAGGTAGGCCAGCACGCCCGCGATGGCGAAGGGCACGAGGATCGGCTGGAGGAACGCCATCACCTGCGAGAACAGGTAGATGAAGCCCACCGAGAGCGCGAGGATGGTCGCCACCGCCACGGTCGCGAGGGCCGTCCAGATCGTCTTGCGCTGCCATGGCGTCGGAAATTCCGGCGGGTTCATCCTTTCGGCACACTGAGCCACGGCGACTCCCTTCAGCAAGCACAACCGCGCAGGTTCACCGCGGGCCGCCGCCGAGCATCTCGACGGGCTCGGGCGCCGGCCGCCGCGGACGCCCGCCGTTCTCGGTGACCCCGGCGAGGAGCTTCAGCGCGAGGCGGGCGAGTGCCGTCGTCATCGCGACGGTGAGCACGAGCCCGCCGCACCACAGCGCCCAGTCGAACGTCGAAAGGTTCCCGGCGCCGCGCCAGACGCGCAGGCCGCTCTGCGCCATGCGCCCGAGGTACGCATAGAGGAACATGCCGGGCGCCTGCCCGACGGCGATCCACAGCACGCAGGTGCGTAGCGGAACGCGGGTGAGGCCGTAGAGGTAGTTCAGCAGGCTCGTGGGGAAAAGCGGATGCACCTGGCTCAGGAAAATGATCTTCCATCCCTCGCGCGCGACCGCCGCGTCGAGCGCCTTCCATTTTCCGCTCCCGTTCAGCCGGGTCTCCACCCAGCGGCGTCCGAATTGCCGCGCGATCAACACCGCCGCGGCTGCGCCGAGCGTCGAGCCGAGCACATTCAGCGCCCATCCCCACCAGAGGCCGAAAAACAGGCCCGCCCCGATCGCGAGGACGCCGCCCGGCAGCAGGAGCAGGTTGCACCCCGCGAAAAGCAGCGGGTAAAGCACGCCGCCCCAGAGTTCCAGCTCGGTGAGCCGGCGCTGGGCGCGCGTCACGTATTCCGCCACGGGCAGCCAGCGCACGAGGAGCACCAGCACCAGCGCCAGCAGCGGAAGGCTGAGCGCGTGCCAGAGCATCGCGCGATTCGCGCTGTTCCCCAGCGGCCCCGAGCGCAGCAGGCGTTGCAGTATTCTCGTGATTTGCATGCGTTGCCCCGGGCTTTGTGGACGCGCACCTCCCGCTTGCCGAGCGAAATATGGAACCTCGCCTCCCGCGGCGGGCGTCAGATGCTGTCGCCCAGGAATGTGTGGATCCCGCACTCGGCCTTGTCGAAGCCGGTCCAGCGTCCCGCGCGCTCGTTTTCACCGCCGTCCGTCGGCCGCGTGCAGGGCCAGCACCCGATGCTGCGATAGCCGCGATCGTGGAGGGGATTGTAGGGAATGCCGTGGTCCTTGATGTACTTCCACACTGCTTCGCGCGACCAGGGCGCCATCGGGTTTGCCTTCAGGATGTAGAGGTCGCGCAGCACATCGAAGTGGTAGAGCTCGAGGATGCCCGTCCGCTCCCGCGTGTCGCTCTGCTCGCGGCGCAACCCCGTGACCCACACCGCGAGCTGGCTCAGTTTCCTCTGCAAAGGCACCACCTTCCTGAGGGTGCAGCACACATCCGGCGATTTCTTCCAGAGCTCCTTGCCGTACTCCGCTGCCTGCTGCTCGAGGTTCAGTTCCGGCTCGAGCCCTTCGATTTCGATTCCCCAGTGTTTCTCGAGCCGCGCCTTCAGATCGTAGGTCTCGGGAAAAAGGAGGTTCGTATCGAGCGTGAAGACCGGGAAGCGCAGGCCCGCCTTCAGCGCGTAGTCGATCATCACCAGGCCCGCCCCCTGGAAGCTCGTCCCGACGGCGGCCCGCGTGCCGAATTTCTCCCACAGCCAGCCCAGCACTTTCTCAAGCGGCGCGCCCTCGAACTCCGTGGCGAGCCGCTTCACCTCGTCGCGATCGATCTCGGATGGCTGGAGCGACATGTGGAAAAAGGGCGGCACGTATCGGCCCGCCTCCCGCGTTTGGCAAGCTTTCGTCCGGGACATCGCTCCGCAATCCTTGCGAACGGGCCGTCCCCGCCGCTAGCCTCGGCGGATGTTTACCGGACTGGTGCTCGAAACCGGAGAGCTGCTCTCGCTGGAACGCACGGCTTCCGGTGCGCGCCTCACCGTCCGCGCACCGGCCGCCGGCCCGGTGGCGGGCATCGGCGACAGCATCGCCGTCAATGGCTGCTGCCTCACCGTGACCGCACGCGATGGCGAAAGGCTCGGCTTTGATCTGCTCGCCGAGACGCTCCGCCTCACGAACCTCGGCGACCTCCGGCCCGGCGCGCGCGTGAACATCGAACCCGCCCTCGGTGTCGGCGCGAAGCTCGGCGGCCATTTCGTGCAGGGCCACGTGGATACGACGGCCGAGGTGCTCGACTTCTCGCCGCACGGCTCGGATTTCAGGCTGGAGATCGCGCTTCCGGCGGCCTTCGCGCAATATGTCGCGTTCAAGGGCAGCATCGCCGTGGACGGCATCAGCCTCACCGTGGCGGAGGTGAAAGAGGCGGGCTTCGTGTGCTGGATCATCCCGCACACACGCGCAGTGACGAATCTCGCGGCGCGGAAAAAGGGCGAGCGCGTGAACCTCGAATTCGATCTGCTCGCGAAATACGTCGAGCGCATCGTCCTGCTCCGCCGGTGAAGGCGGATGTGCGTGTCATCAGCGCCGCGGACACGGTTGTGATCCGCTGGCCCGTCCTGCGGCCGGGATTTCCGCGCGAGACGGCGGTGTTCGATGGCGACGACGCGACGACGACGCTGCACCTCGGTGCGTTCGATGGCGCCAAGCTCGTCGGCGTCGCATCCATCTACCTCGCGGCGTGTCCCGCAAAGCCGGACGCATCGCCTGCATTCCAGCTCCGCGGCATGGCCACGCTGCCGGAGATCCGCGGCGCGGGATTCGGCAAGGCGCTGCTCGATGCGTGTGTCGCCGCGGCACTGGAAGAAGGCGCGACGCTCCTCTGGTGCAACGCCCGCACGGGCGCCGTTCCATTCTACCGCAAGAACGGCTGGGCCACGCTCGGCGACGAATTCGACATCCCCACCGTCGGCCCGCACTTCCGCATGTTCCGGGAGTTGCAGGCGCGCTGACGCGGGCGGTTGACGCGGGCGAATCGCCGCCGAAGATAATTCAGACAAAGAAAGGGCTCCGGTCCGCCTCTGTTCCAAGGAACTCAACCGAATGACCAAACTCTCCCGCCTGTTCGGCACGCTCGTCATTGTCGCCCTTTCGCTCACCGCGCGGCTCGAAGCCTTCACCGTCCAGCAGATGAAGGAGATGGAGGGCAAGGTGAAGGAGCTTGTCGCCAGGAATATGCCGGCCGTCGTGTCGCTCATCGGGCATAGGACCTCCGGCGCGGGGTCGGGGGTTGTCGTGTCGGCCGATGGGCTCATCCTCACCGCCGCACACGTGACGCGCGGCAATGAGGAAATGATCGTCGTCTTTCCCGATGGCCGGGAGACCAAATGCAAGGTGCTCGGCGCAAATTACGAGCGGGACATCGGCCTCGCGAAGATCACGACGCCGGGCAGCTACCCGTTCGCGACGATGGGCGACTCGGACAAGCTGGCGACGACGACGATCGTGGTCGGGCTCGGTCATCCCGGCGGATACAACGTGCGGCGCACGCCCCCGGTTCGCATTGGCAGGATCAGCATGACGAACATGGGCGGCTTCCTCGTGAGCGACTGCACGCTCATCAGCGGCGATTCCGGCGGGCCGCTCTTCGATCTCGATGGCAAGGTCGTCGGGATTCACTCGTCGATCTCGGAAAGTCTCAGCTTTAATCGCGACGCCCCGGTGAGCGCGGCGAAGAACGACTGGGACAAGTTGCTGGCGGGAAAGCGCTGGGGAAAGATGCAGGGCATGGAGGCGGAAGCGCGCGGCTCGCGGAGGACCGGCAAGGCCGTGCTCGGGGCCGTGGTCGAAAAGGAGAGCGCCGACGGCGCCGTGATCACGGAGGTCCAGCCGCAGTCGCCGCTCGAAAAGGCGGGATTGAAAGTCGGCGACGTGATCCTCCGACTCGGTGGTGACGAGATCAAGACCGGCGATGCCCTCGTCGCCAAAGTCGCGAAGTGCAGGCCCGGTGACAAACTCGACGTCGTCTATCGCCGCGACGGCATGGAGAACAAGGTCGAGGTGACTCTCATTTCACAAGCCGAGATGCTCAAGCGGATGAACGTGCCTCCGGGTCCGCAGGAGCAAAAGACACCGGCAAAATAACCCTTCTTCGCCAGAACCCATCCATTTCCCATGAGCCGAACCCTTGCCATTCTCGCCCTGCTCGCCACCTGCGGGTTGCATGCCGCCATCAAGAAGGCGGAGGCGCCGCTCCCCGCTCCTCCGAAGAGCCCCCCGGCGAAGGCTGCCGAAAAACCGTCCGGCGATTTCGTCGAGGAACTGCGCAAGCGTGCCCAGCGCGACGGCGGGAAGCTGAGGATGAACGCGCCCGAACTGGCCGAAATGCTCCGCGGCATGCTGGAGAAGCAGGGCGTGCCGAAGGAACAGATCAAGGACGCCGGAGTGATGGAATTGCTGGAGCTGCTCCGCGAGAAAAATCCCGACGCGCTCGGCGGACTTGGATTCGGCGGCACGCCGTTCAGCAGGAAGCTCCAGAAACAGCTCAACGATCACTTTCAGGAACTGCTCGAGGGCCACCGCCCGGGGGCGGCGAAGGCGGCCCCGGCGACCTTCCAACTCCGGGACGGCGGCAAGCCGGACAAGCCGATCGCCTTCGCGACCGGCGTGAATGCGGAGGGCTGGCTGCTATCCAAGGCGAGCGAAGTGAGGAATGCCGCGGAACTTCAGTGCGAGATCCAAGGCGCGTGGCAGAGCGCAAAAATTATCCGCTTCTGGGAGGAGCACGATCTCGCGCTGGTGAAGGTGGCCGCGAAGGAGATCACGGTCGCGCAATGGGCCGCGGGTCCCGCGCCGGCGGTCGGCAGTTTCGTCACGGCGGTCGCGCCCGAGGGACGGGACCCGGTGGCGATCGGTGTCGTCAGCGTGGCGGCACGGAACGACCGTCGCAAAGGGAGCGGCTACCTCGGTTTGTCGCTGGCCAGCGACGAAATGGGCCTCAAGGTCCGCCAGGTGATCCCTGGCGGCGCGGCGAACGCGTCGGGGATGCAGGCGGAGGATCGCATCCTCGAGCTCGACGGGAAGAAGCAGGACTCCGTGTTCACCTTCATCCGGATGGTTTCCGAGCGCAGAGCGGGTGACAAAGTGCGGCTGAAACTCCAGCGCGGCAGCAAGGTGATGGAGAAGGAAATCGCGCTCGGCGACCGCGCGATGGCGGCCGACGACCGTCCCGGCTTCGACAAGCTCAACGGCATCGGGAGCACGGTGAGCAAGCGGAAGGATGATTTTCCCTCGGTGCTCCAGACCGATCTGCCGCTGGAGGCCAGCCAGTGCGGCGGCCCGGTGACGGATCTCGACGGCAACGTGATCGGCCTCGTCATCGCGCGCTCGGGCCGCGTGGAGACGATGGTCATCCCGAGCGAGACGATCCGGCAGACGCTGGCGGGCGTGGATTTCGCGAAGGAGAACCGGACCGAGGCTCCGAAACCGGCAGCCTCCCCGGCGAGGTAAACGCCGCGGCTACGACTCGCGCCGCACGCGCAGCTTGAGCTGCCGCGAGAGGAACCACCGCACGGCGAGCATGTCGCACGTCGCCTTCCACGCGCGGCTGCCGAAGCCGTACTTGCTCACGCCCGCCGTCCGGGGGCGGTGATTGACGGGCAGCTCGGTGATCTTGCATCCGAGCCCTTTCACCAGCGCGGGGATGAACCGGTGCATGCCGCGAAAAAGAAACAGCGCGTCGCGGCACCCGCGCCGCATCACCTTCAACGAGCAGCCCGTGTCATGCACGCCGTCGCGGGTGAACCGGCTCCGGACGAAGTTCGCGATGCGGCTGCTGATGCGTTTTGAGAAGCTGTCCTGCCGCTTCACCCGCCAGCCGACCACGAGATCGTAGCCTTCGGCCAGCTTGTCGAGCAGGCGGATGATGTCGGCCGGATCGTTCTGCCGGTCGCCGTCCATGGTGACGATGATCTCCCCCTTTGCGGCCATGATGCCCGCGTACATCGCGGCGCTCTGGCCAGTGTTCTTCTCAAACTCGATCACGCGCACGCCCGGGCCGCGCTTGATGCGCTCCAGTGTCCTGTCCGAGGAGCAGTCGTCCACGAGGATGAGTTCGTATTCGCGGCCTTGCAGCGCCGCGGCGAGTTCATCCTGCAGCGGAGCCACGTTGTCCTCTTCGTTGTAGAGCGGAATGACCAGCGAAAGCATCGCGCGGCGTTGTAGCGGTCCCGCCGCGATTGGCGAGCGGGTTCGCGCCGGGAGGGATCACTTCACGAATTCCAGCTCCACCGGCTCGGGCAGAAAGCCGAGCTGATGGCCGCGGGAGAGGAACTCGCGGATCGCCGCCCTCCCGGTGCCGCCGTAGTCGAGCGTGTAGTCGTTCACGTACATGCCGATGAACTTGTCCGCGAGCGCCGTGTCCATCCCGCGCGCCAGCGGCATCGCGTGGGCGACGCCGGCCGCGCGATGCTCGAGCCCGTAGCGGATGCTCTCGTGCAGGATGGCATTGATCTCCGAGCGATCGGCGGGCGCGATGTCCTTGCGGATCACATTTCCGCCGAGCGGCAGCGGATAGCCGGTCTCGGTCTTCCACCACGCGCCGAGGTCGAGCACGAGGTCGAAGCCGTCGCGCGCATACGTGAGCTGGCCCTCGTGGATGATCAGGCCGACGTCCGCATTTCCCTCGGCGATGAAATCGAAGATCCGGTCGAACGGCACCACGACGTGCATCGGTTCGGTGAAAAGGAACAGCTTCAGCGCGAGGAAGGCGCTCGTCATGCGGCCCGGCACGGCGATGCGCTGGTGCCCGAGCCAGTCGCGGATCGCGTCGAAGTCGGTGAGATCGGGCAGCGATTTGCCGCGTTTCACGATGAGCATCGGCCCGTAGCCGTCGCCCATGCTCGCGCCGCAGGGGAGCAGCGCATATTTGTCCAGCACGCTCGCGTAGGCGTGGATGCTGATGGCGGAGATGTGCAGTTCGCCGCGCGTGGCGCGCTCGTTCAGCGTCTGGATGTCCTGCAGGATGTGCTCGAAACGCCAGCGGCCGGTCGGGATTTTTCCCTCGGCGAGCGCGTAGAACATGAAGGCGTCGTCCGGGTCGGGCGAGTGGCCGAGTGTGAGTGTGACTGGATCGGGCATGGGCTGCAAAGAAACGCAGGGTGACGGAGACAGGATGCACCTTGCAAGAAGCGGGATCGGGACATTCGCCCGCGCCTTGAACGCGCCGCCCGGCTGCGACATTGTCCCGCGCATGATTCGCCTGCTTCCCCTCGGTTGCGCCGTCGTTGTTGCCTTTACCGCCCACGGGCAAGACCTTTCCCGCGTGCCGCTTTCCGAGCAGGCCGCGGCCGCGCGACTCTTCAAGGTTTTCCGCGAGGACCGCACCCTGGCGGAACGCGAGAAGGCGCTCGGGGAACTGTGCAGGATGCATTACACGGTGCTGCAGGCCGCCGCGCCGATCATGGATCGCGACTGGCAGAATGTGATGACGGCCTTCCGCGCGGTCATCCCGCGGACCGCCGGCGAGGTGGCGCGCAGGCGGAGCGCCGATCCCGCATTCAAAAAAGAGGTGGCCACCCTTCGCGCGACGCTTGCGAAATTGCGCGCCGCAGGCGACGGGCTCGCGAAGGAGGCGCTGAAGACCGAAGGCGGTCCGGCGCTGGAACGCCTGCGCGTCCTTTTCACCATCACGCCCGCCGATCTTGCTGCGGCGGATCCGGCCGCGGTGCCGGTGCTGGATGCCGCGAGGGCGTACACGCGCATGCGCTCGCTCCTGCAGGACAAGATCCACCTGGCGAATACGATCATCTACAGGGAGGCAGACGTGGAAGGGGAAGTCGCGATGATGCTCGCGCGCGCGTTTCGAACCGACCAGAAGACGCAGAAAATCCTCGAGACCAATGCCGCGCTGATGGCCGCCGGCGCAGTCCCTGCCGATGAAGGCGAGGGCATCCGTGAACTCAATGAGATGCGGATCCTGCTCGGCCTCGATCCCGTGCTGCTCGATCCGAAGCTGGCCACTGCTGCGCGCGGCCACTCACAGGACATGGCGGAGAAGGGCTTCTTCGCGCATGAGTCGCCCGTGCCCGGCAAGAAGACGCCGTCGGATCGCGCGAAACTGGCGGGCACCACCGGCGGCGCGGAGAATATTTTCTCGGGCAACCATTCGCCGCGCGCCGCGAACGAGGGCTGGTTCTTCAGCCCCGGGCATCACGTGAACATGTTCGGCAGGCACCGGCGCGTGGGCATGGGCCGCTACGAACGCCACTGGACGCAGCTTTTCGGCGGATAGCCTTGAATCACTGCCCGAGGCGCGCGCCGAGCAGGTGCCCAAGCCACACGCCGAGCAGGCAGAGCACCATGGAAAGCGCGACGTTTGCGGCGGCTAGGCCGGGACGGCCGGCATGGAGGAGTTCGAGCGTCTGCAGGCTGAACGTCGAGAAAGTCGTGTAGCCGCCCAGGACGCCGACCATGAGAAAGTAGCGGTCGAATTCGCCGGGGCCATTCTCGCGCAGGTTGCCGAGCAGGCCGATGAGGAAGCAGCCGGTGACATTCACAAACAGCGTGCCCCAGAAAGGCGCACCCGCCTTGTGCCCGATGATGCTGCCGAGCCAGAAACGCAGCACGCTGCCGAGCGCGCCGCCGAGTGCGACCATGAGGTAGGTCATGGAGTGGCGAGTGGCGAATGGCGGGTGGCGTGCCCCATCGCAGCTCCTACAAGAGCGATGTGTGAGATGCACATTCGCCGTAGCCGCGCTTGTAAAAGCGCGGGCTGGATTGTTCGCCGTCAAAGAAAACCCGCGCTCGCACGAGCGCGGCTACAGATGCGTTCGTCATTTTTGCATCAGCCCGCGTGCCTTCAGCCAGAGCTCGAGGCGTCCCGGCCAGTCACCCGGTGCCTGGGTGTCATTCGGACGGAGGCCAAAGCCGTGTCCGCCGGTGGAGTAAATGTGCAACTCGGCGGAGACCTTTGCCTTTCGCAGCGCGAGGAATGCCAGCGTGCTGCCCTCGGCGAGCGACCCGGGATCGTCGTTCGCCTGGGCGAGGAATGTCGGCGGCGTTTTCGCCGTGATGTGGATTTCCGGCTTCAGCTCGGTGAGCGAACTATCCGCCAGGATCTTCCACGCGTAGCAGAGCATCAGGAAATCGGGCCGGCAGCTCATCTTGTCCGTGTCGTCCGCGGCTGCGTAAAGGCGCGCCTCGTCGTTCGTCGCAGCGATCAGCGCGACCTGCCCGCCCGCGCTGAAACCGAAGAGGCCGATGCGATCCGCCTTCACGCCGAATTCGCCGGCATGAGCCCGCATGAGGCTGATTGCGCGCTGCGCATCCTGCGCGGGAAATTCCCACGGCTTGGGCAGCTTGTTCGTCGGGCAGCGGTGCTGGAGCACTCCGGCGGCGAAACCGCGCTCCGCGAACCACCGCGCGAGATCCGACCCTTCGTGCTCCGACGCGAGGATTCCAAAGCCACCGCCCGGCACGATGATGACGGCGGCGCCGTTCTGTT